>SKLG01000342.1 GCA_007123335.1 Anaerolineae bacterium
GCAGGTAGGTCAGCGCCGCCAGCGGCAGCATGCGCATATAGACCCCGCCGGCCACCGGGATGTCGAACCCCCACAGCTTGGCGACGGTCATGGGGAACTCGATCAAGCCCTCCGCCGAACCTCGCTCTTCCCGCCCCGCTGTCCTCGACAGGCGCGGGCGATAGGGCCGCCGAGGGCCGTTGGGCACGCCATAGAGCTTGGTGCGCATGGGAAAGAGGCTCGAATCGTAGCGATAGCCGCGAGCGGCCAGCAGGTCCAGCGCCCAGGCCGTGCGCTCGTCCAGCGAAAAGGTGGGCGCGCGAAAGCCAATGATCTCCTCCACCGGCAACAGCTCCTGGGCGTGGCGGTCAAACTCCTCCAGCTCCCAGGCAAAGCGCTCGGGGTCCAACCCCCATAACGGGCGATGGCTCCAACCATGACAGGCAATCTCATGCCCGGCGTCATAGATGCGGCGCACCAGCGCGGCCTCGTGCCGCAGGACATCGCCCACGACGAAAAAGGTGGCGCGCACGTCGTAGCGGTCCAGTAGGTTGAGGATCGGCTCCGTCGCCCAGGCCACCCGCCGCTGCGGGCGATCGTCCCGCAGGGCGCCGCGGATCAGCTCGGCGTGGAACCACTCTTCCACGTCGATGGACAGGGCGTTGCAGGGGCCGGGCATGGTCGCCATCAGCTTGTCGCCTCAGCCAGGCGCCGCCGCGTCTTTTGGCGGAGCCAGATGATGAATAAGGAGAGAAACATCTTGAAGATATAGTAGAACACCTTCCAACTGGTGTGCATCGAGACGCCGGCCAGGCGGTTGCGCATGTTCACCGGCACCTCGGTCACCTTGAAACCGGCATAGTGCAGCAGCAGCAACATGTCGGCGTCGGGATAATCCGCCGGATAGTTGTCGCGGGCGAAAAAGGTCAGCACTTTGTGGTTGAGCGCCTGGAACCCCGAGGTCACGTCGGTGATGCGCCGGCCGGTGTAACGGGCCACCACCGCGCCAAAGAGGCGCATCCCCAGCCGCTTGGCCCAGGTGGTGTGATACTCGACCTCGCCCAAAAAGCGCGAGCCGATGGCCACGTCGGCGGCGCCGGCCTGCACCGGCTTGAGCAGGGCGGCGATGCAAGCGCAATCGTGCTGGCCGTCGCCATCGAGGGTCACGGCGTAGGTATAGCCGCGCTCCAACGCGAACTTGAACCCGGTCTGCAAGGCCCCGCCGTAGCCGAGGTTGTTGGGCAGGCTCACGACGTGGGCGCCCAGCTCGGCGGCGACGCGCGGCGTCTCGTCCCACGACGAGTCGTCGATGACCACGACATCGAGCCCTGAGGAGCAGCGGGCGAGGTCGGCCAGCACGTGGGGCAGGTTCTCGGCCTCGTTATAGGCCGGGATGATGACCAGGACGTCGCTCTTGGTCGCCCTGCCCACCGGCGCGCCTCCCTCTTGAGCGCCCATCGGGGCCTCATACGGACAAACGATGTCAAGGATGTTCATGATTCGATCCTATCTCACCTGAGACTGGCGCTTGACCATGGCGATGAGCCGGTCCCACGGCAGCCAGGCAAAACGCAGGCGCAGGATGGTGTAAAAGGATTTGAGGATCTCGACCCGCGAGATCTTGCTCTTGCCCAGGCGGCGATTGTGAAAGATGATGGGCAATTCGCCGATGGCATAGCCGCGCCGCTCGCAGCGGGTGATCGTCTCCACCAGGAAGGAATAGCCGTTGGAAAAGATCGTCTCCAGCTCGATGGAGCGGAGCACCTCCGTCTTGTAGCAGCGGAACCCGGCGGTGCAGTCGCGGGCCTTGAGGCCCAAAACGGCACGAGCCAGGGCGTTGGCCCCACGGCTCATCAGGATGCGCGAGGGCGTGCAGCCTGTGGCGCCGCCCCCCGGCACATAGCGGGAGCCGATGGCCACATCGTGGTTCTCCATGAGCTGCACGAGGCCGGGCAGGTAGCTGGGTTGGTGCGAGAAATCGGCGTCCATGGTGATGGCATAGCCATAGCCCATGTCCAGCGCGCGGCGGAACCCGGCCACATAGGCCGTGCCCAGGCCCAGCTTGGCCGGGCGGTGGATCACCGAGAGCCGGCTTTCGGCGCCATCACTGCGCTCGGCGGCCAGGCGATCGGCCAGCTCGCCGGTGCCATCGGGCGAATTGTCGTCGACGACGACGACGTGCACCGGCACGGGCTGGAGCAGGATTTCGGTCACCAGTCGCTCCAGGTTCTCGATCTCGTTGTACGTAGGCACGATCAGCAGCGCCATGCAGGATAACGAATGATCGGTAATGTTACGTCCTTTGCCCATCCTAGCGCCACCCCAAACGCACTTGGAGCGCCGTCCAGGAATAATTCACCAGCATGTTCAGGAACCGCGACTTGCTCTTGCCGTGAGGGCGCTTGATATAGAACACCGGCACTTCGAGGATGGTGTATCTCTTTCTCCAGGCCAGAAACAGGAGGTGCATAAAGTATTCGCCATAGCCATCAAAGATGCGCTCCACATCCATGTTCAAGAGCTTGTCGCGGCGTATGGTGAAAAACCCGCACAGGTTATCCTGAATCTGGGTGCGCAGGATGACGCGCACGAAAAAGTTGAACATAAAGCTGCCTAGATAGCGCCAGCGATCCTCCATCCCGCCGCCCATGGTAAAGCGGGAGCCGATGATGATGTCATAGTATTCCAGGAACTTGACCATTTGGGGCAACATGGCCGGGTCGTGGTTAAAGTCGGTGTCCATGATGGCCACCGTGTCGCCCTGCGCCCGGTTGATGCCGTAGACGATGGCCCGCGCCAGGCCCCGGTCCTCGGTGCGCACAAAGAGGCGCACCCGCTCATCGTCGCCAAAATGGTCGCGCACCACCTGCGCCGTGCCATCGGGCGAGCTGTCGTCGACGATCAGCAGCTCATAGGCGATGCCGGCGTTGCCCAGCTCGCGCTGGATGGCCTGCACCAGAGGCACGATATTGTCCCGCTCATCATACGTAGGCAGAATGACCGATACGTCCACAGAGTTCTCCATTTGCGTTACTGTGCTCATGCATCATCCCCTGGGGGCAGATTGTCGATCTCGTCAAAGGGCGTCCAGACGACCATGTCGATGTCGAGCATCCGCCCGATATACCAGCTCCACCAGATCACCAACAAGAGAAGGGTCACCAGGCTGATGGCGTAGCTGATGTGGACATATATCGGCTGCTCAAAGCGAAAGCTCACCTGATGACGCCCGGGCTCCAGACGCACGCCCAAGAGCGCCCAGTTGACGCGCAGCGTCGGCTGCGGCTGCCCATTCACATAGACGCGCCAGTGCGGATACCATGACTCGGAGACGGTCAGCACGCCGCCGCGCTCACACTCGACCTGCACCAGTAAGGAGCTATAGGTGGGGCGCTCCATCCAGAGGCAGGCCCACGGACGGGTGGCGTTGGGCAGCGTCTCCAGCTCCTCGACGGTGACCAGGCGATCGTTGAGGGCGCTATTCTGCCAACGGGGGGTGTCGCGCATGTCGGCGCTCACCAGCAGCCAATCGTGGGCGCTCAGCTCTTCATCGGGCACATTCGCCCCCACACCGTCGGGCGACACCATGGCAATATCGCGCCACACCAGATCGGGCAGCGCCTCGAAGGAGAGAAAAAAGTCGTCGGTGATGTCGAGGGCCGCCCGAGTGTACAACGTAATATCCTCCCAGCCCTCGTATTCCCACACCTGGACAGGGCCGCTGGCATGGGCGAGGCGGTAGCCGATCTCTGTCAACTGGGGGAGCAGGTCGATGGCCGCGAGGAACCCGCGATCCAGCTCGTCCTCGCGGACCATGACGTAGCGCACTTGATGCAGGCGCAGCACGGTGCGCAGGTCGGTCCAGGCCAGTTGCTGCCAGGTGTGCAACGTCGCCCCATTGTCATAGTAGCCGGCGTGGCGGGCCCTGGACACGCGGCTCAGGGAGTAGGTGCGCAGATACTCCTCTCGCGGCTCGGCGGCCACCTCCCACAGCCGGCCGGGGGTCTCTTGGGCGTCGAGCCAGGCATAGACCGCCTCCGAGTCGGCGTCATAGTAGGCCGGCGTGGTCTGGTAGGCCAGCGCCGAGTCCTTGAAATCCACACCGACGGCGACCAACACCACGAGCGAGAGCGCCCAGGGCGCCCAGCACAGCCAGCGCGAGGTCCAGCGCCGCCTCATCCCGCTCAAGAGCAGATCGAGACCGTGGGCGGCGAGGATCGACACGCAGGCGACGGCGATCATCAAAAAGCGAAAAGGCGAGAGCCGCCCCAGCACCGGCACATGGCTAAAGACGTTGATCGAGGAGGTAGGCCCCAGGGCCAGCACCATCGCCAGCAGCCCGCCGATCAGGGCCGCGCCGGCAGAAAAGCGCCGCCGCACCGCCAGTAGCCCCAGGAGAGCCACAAAGGGCGCCATCATGCCGGGATACCAGGCGATGCTCCAGAAAGAGCGCACGATCCCCGGCAAGCCCTCGGGCAGGGCGTCGGGTGCGATGCCCAGGGCGTGAAAGCGCTTGACGATGGCATAGCCCACCAGCCGGGGCGTCACCGCATAGTCGCGCAGGAGAGCGTCGGTAAAGGTGGTGTCGGCGCCGTGCTTGGCGTGGATGCCCACAGCGCTGGTCTCTAACAACCCCGGAAGCACCACGAAGCAACTGATCCCCAGCGACACCGCGCCCACCAAAAAGGCATCGCGCAGCGCCATGGGCCAGCGCAGATGGCCGGCGGCCACATCGCCGATCAGGCGGGCCAAAATATAGAGCACGACAAAGGGGCCGGCGAGTATGGCGTATTCGGTATTCAGAATGGGAAAGAGGCCGAGGAGCAGCCCGGCGAGTAGAATCCAGTGAGTGCGCCGCAGGCCGCTGGTGCGGCTGCGCTCGATGGCCCACAACGGCAGGGGCAACAGGACCCAAAAGGCAGCGTGGGCCCAGGTCTCGACACCGACGTGGCTATGAAAGGGAAAGAGTTCATAAATCAATGCGCCGACCAATGCCGCCCGCCAATCGGCCACCACCGTGCGCAGGTAGGCAAAAAAGGCCAGGGCCGATCCGGCCATCACCACCACGTAAAAGACCACCATGAGCCGTTCGAGGCTCAGCCCGCCCCAGGCAGAGATACCGGCCAATACATAATAGACCGGATAGGCGAGAAAGCGCAGCCAGGGGAACCCGGAGAACCACAGCGGATTCCAGCCGCTGAGCATCTGACCGCTGAGCAGTTCCTGGCGGAACATCCAGATGATGGTCATCTCGGTGAGGGCCTCGCGGCGATGAGAGATGGGCAGCTCACCGCCTAGCCAGTTGCGCAGCAACAGCCCGGTGACCACGGCGATGAGCGCCACGGCCACCGCCGTCGGATACCACGCCAACGCGCGGTGATGCTGCGCTTCGGCTTGGATATCAGGTCTGCGCCCGGCGCGCTGATACGTCACCGCGCCTCCTCCCCTACAGCCTTGACACAGGGGCGCGGGTCTCCGACCCGCCGAAGACGACGCGTCTCTCCCCAATCCACAATATGGTCGCAAATCTCGTCGATCTGCGCCTCCGTCAACTTGGTCGAGCTGGGCAGGTTGATGCCCCGCGCTGCCAGATCCTCGGCCACAGGCAGGCGATCCTCACAGGGATGGCACGGCATGGTGTGGATGGCACGGAAAAAGGGCCGGGTGTCGACGCCGTGTTGGCGCAGGGCAGCCATCAGCGCATCGCGGCTCAACGGATACTCGGGCTCGACGAGGATGGAGAACATCCAGTAGACGTTTTTCGCCCACACAGCCTCGGGCGCCACGGTGATGCCGGGCACATCGGCCAGGCGCCGGATATACTGGGCGGCGTTGCGCCGCTTGATGGCGACTAGGTGCTCCAACCGCTCCACCTGGGCCAGTCCCAGCGCCGCCTGGATGTTGGTCAGGCGATAGTTAAAGCCGATCTCGGGGTGATAGTAGCGCTCCGTCGGCGACATGGCGTGATCGCGCAGGAAGCGGGCGCGCTCGGCCCAGCCGTCGTCGTCGGTGAGGACCATGCCGCCCTCGCCGGTGGTGATCACCTTGTTGCCGTAAAAGCTAAAGCAAGAGATGTGGCCCAGCCCCCCACAGGGGCGGCCCTTGTACTCGGCGCCGTGGGCTTCGGCGGCGTCCTCGATGACCCACAGATCGTGGCGGCGGGCGACGGCGTCGATGGCGTCCATGTCCACCGGGTGGCCGTAGAGGTCCACGGGGATGATGGCCCTGGTGTTGGGCGTGATCAGCGCCTCCAGCGCGCCGGCGTCGAGCTGCCAGTAGTCGGGCTCGGCATCGACAAACACCGGCGTGGCCCCGGCGTAGCGGACGGCGTTGGCCGTGGCCACAAAGGTCAGCGACGGCACAATGACCTCGTCGCCTGGGCCGATGCCCAACACCGCCAGCGCCAGGTGCAGCGCCGCCGTGCCGTTGCACACCGAGATAGCGTGACGTCGGGCGCAGCGCTCGGCCACCGCATGCTCAAAGGCGCCGACGTACTTGCCGAGGGAGGAGACCCACTCGGTGCGCACACAATCGGTCACATATTCCAGTTCATTGCCCGACAGATCGGGCTCGGCAACAGGTATCATGCTCGTTCCTCTTTGTATAGTGATGCCGAGCTGGCGCTCGGCGCTCCCAGACGCTCCTGGGCGCTCCCGACGCTCAGCGCAGCGCATAGACGTGAATCTCGTCGTGCAAATGGGCGCGCAACGGCCCATAGACTACCTCAGTCACCGGCACCGCCGCCGAGGGCGGCACCAGGTGCAACAGGCGATCGCCGTAAAAGCGCGGGCGATCCTCGAACACGGCCACCGGCTCCAGATCGGACAGGGCATCAAGGCGCTCGCGCACGGCCGGCCAGTGCTCGCCATAGCTGTGGGCGCCTACCAGGACATAGCGCACGCCCCAATCGCGCAGCAACGCCACGGCCTCGTCACTAGGAGCGTCAGGAGCGCCGAGCGCCAGCTCGGCCATCGCTTCGCGATAAGCCCCCGGCACAAAGGTGCCATAGCCATAAGCCAACGGCTGCCCGTGGATGCGGTTGGGATAGAGCGCCCAGCCGTACCAGGTTTTGCTCAAGGGCATCTGGATGATGGGCAGTCGCTCGCCGGGCCGGGATCGCGCCTCCTCGGCCAGCCACGCGTCTACCGGCTGGGCCGCCACCTCGGTATAGCCGTAGGGGTAGGGCAACACGGCGAAATCGACGAGCACCAGGGCCAGCAGCGCGAGACCTATCATGGCCGAGCGGGCGCTCGGCGCTCCCGGAGCGAAGCGGGCCATGATGGCGTCGGCGCCCAGGCCGGCCAGTAGCGCCACGGCGAACATGGTCAGCAGGCCGAACCGCGCCCAGACGCGCATGGCGTCCATCAAGGGCACGAACAGGTAGAGCAACAGCCCCGGCATGGGCAGGACGATGGCCCCGGGCTGGCGCAACGGGCTAAAGCGCACCTTGTTCAGCGCCAATCGGCCGGTGAGGGTGATCATCCCCCGCGCAAAGGCCTCCTCGACGGCCTCCGGCACGCGTATATACACCGGCGCGCCCCCCAGATGCAGCGTGGTGCCCCAGGCCAGCACCAACGCCACCGCGCCCAACACCGCCACGGCACGCACCAGAGGCACGGCGCGCCAGGCCCTCAGCCCCACCAGCGCCAACGCCAGGGCTATCAGTCCCAGGTAGAGCAGGTTCTCGTGAATGTTCTGATCGTAGGCCCTGGTCAGCGGCGCGCCCCACCAAGAGTGCATGGCGTTGGGATAGACCAGATCCAGCGGGCTGGCCGACCACTGGTCGATATAGGCCAGCGAGTAATCATACCGTGCCTCACCCCCGGCGTACAATCTCACCATCGGAGCCGCCGCCGGAGCCACCAGCACGCCGGCCACCGCCAGGGCCGACAGCGCCCCCTGCCCAAAGGGCCGCATGCGCAGGTAGGCGCGCCACGGTCTCGCCCGAATCAGCAGGAACAGCGCGGCAAAGAGCCCCACCATCAGCGCGTAATACCACGACGACAGCGCGGTGAGCGCATAAAAGAGGCCCACCGGCAGCCCGCGACGCCACGATGGCCGGCGCACCAGCCGCTCCAGCGCCAGGAAGAGCAGCGGAATCCAGCCGGTGCCCAGCAGGGGCAGGTGCCCGGCGCCCAGATGCGACAGGCGATAGGGAGAAAAGGCGAACGCCGCGCCGCCGATAATCCCGGCGAGGGGGCGCGCCCCCAGCTCCACCAACAGCCGGTAGAGGCCATAGCCGCTGAGCACAAAGGTGAACAGGACGACGACGTTGTAGGCCACCACCTCGCCCCACAGGGCGGTCAGCGGCAGGCCCAACAGCGTGTGGGCCATGGTCGTCTCGGACAGGGCCAGCGGATAGCCCACGGGATAAAAGATATCGGGGTTGAAAAAGGGTGACACCCCCAGGTCCAGCAGGCTGTGCTTGAACCACCACATCTTCCAGAGATATTCCAGGTTGTCGCCCGGCGGGCCGAGGACCGCCCGCCCCAGATGGGCGACCAGCGGCCAGGTCATGATCACCGAGAGCAGGGCAAAGAAGAGCACCACGCCCCCCTCCCGCGCCAAAGATCGGCTTCGGCCCATCTCTGCGCCTGCGTCCGCGCCCGCGCCTGCGTCCATCAGCGCCATCGGTAGCCCACCAGTTCGATGCCGACCAGGTCGGGGGTGTCGATGCGCTCCAGCGCCGCCACCTCGGCCAGCCCGGCGACGAGCGCGGCGCCGTCGGCGTGGCTGATCACCAACCACACATGCTCACCGCGAGGCGTCGCCGCGATCCGCTCCACCGCCTGCCCCAGCGCGTCGGCGTCGGCGAAGCGGCTGATCTCCATATCGGCCGGCTCTGGGGCATAATAGCCATAGGGCACGCGACACTCGGCGTCCATGAGCACCACGAGGTCGCCGGGGGCGCGGTGCGCCTCCAGATAGGCGACCACGCCGCGCCAATCCTCCTTGAGCGGCGCGCCCCAGGCGCCGCTGAGGCTATAGATCCCGCCGACCAGCGCCAAGACGGCGACCGCCCCGGCCAGGCGTCCCGGCAGCGCCGCCACGCCCAGCGCCGCGAGGAGCAGATAAAAGGGCATAAAGAGCAACAGGTGGCGCGGTATCCACAGCGGGCGAAACTGCCCGGCGATGAACACGAGCAGCACGGGCAGCGCCGCCGCCGCCAGCGCCAGCCACAGCCCCTCGCGGCGAACGCCGTGGAGCGCATACACAAAGACGCCCAGCGCCGCCAGACCGGCCAGCGAAAA
>SKLG01000196.1 GCA_007123335.1 Anaerolineae bacterium
ATCATGACGCGGGTGTCCCCCAAAGATGACAAGATCAAGGTCCTCTTGGTTGACGATCACACCATCGTGCGCAAGGGCTTGCGTGCTCTCTTGGATGCCGAGCCGGACATCGAGGTCATCGGCGAAGCCGAGACCGGCCGAGAAGCTTTGCAGCAGGCTCATGAGCTGTTGCCGGATATTGTGCTGATGGACATCTCCATGCCCGACATGAATGGGGCAGAGGCCACGCGACAGATCCGGCATCGGCTTCCATCAGCCAAGATTCTGGTGCTCTCGATGCACGCCGATGAAGAGTTTGTGTTTCAGCTACTGCGCGCTGGCGCATCGGGCTATCTGATCAAAAAGACTGCGCCTGAGGAGTTGATCCTGGCTATCAAGACCGTCTTTCAGGGGCACTCTTTTCTCAGCCCCGCCATCTCGAACACGGTGATCGATGCGTATGTGCGTCGGGCTGACGAGATGACGGCTGAGGATCACTATGAGATACTCACCGAGCGAGAGCGAGAGATCTTGCAGCTCGTGGCAGAGGGACGTACTAGCCGCGAGATCTCGGAATTGCTGCACATCACCACGCGCACCGTCGAAACCCATCGGGCCAATCTGATGGCCAAGTTGGATATTCACACGGTGGCAGAGCTGACCAAGTACGCTATCCGTAGGGGGATCATTGCCTTGGACGAATAAAACATATCGAGCCCGGTGTCTTCCGCAGGGCAGCCTCTCCTACTCATAGAAGCTTCTTCTGCCCCCAACATAGGTCGTTTTCCCTCAATATCATACCTTCTCCTTGAAATCTCCGTACTTTTCCGGGCGATATGCCGTACTTTTCGGTATGGTAAAATCACCTTGTGCATTATAAAATGAATTACCAGCCTTGAAGATGTCATATCGACCCCATCCATATCTGATGCTAGTTGCCTTCATCGGACGCAGCAGAACCTGGCGTATGCTGCAAAGGCACATCCTTGCTTCATCCTCTCTCTTTTACCTGCATCGAAATCGACCAAGGCTATCTTGACGACATCAAGCGGCGAAAAGGGGGTCAAGATGCTATTTCCTCATAATGGCTCTGCCCATGACGCTATCGACTCGGCCAGTCCAGCGGGTGAAGCGTCGCCAAGCGCAGAGATACTCCAGAGGTTGCTTCTGGATATCGAGTGCGCGATGGCGGCCTGCGAAGATGCCGGCTGCACCCAGTGGACGGATACGTTGCGTTTCTGGGCGGAGACCATCGCACATGCGCTACACCAAGATCACCCAGTATCCGAGTGCCGCTCGCCCGAGATCTGGCTAGGCTAACGCCCGTGTGATCGAACAGCCAATGCCTTTTCCTCGCTCGGTGGTTACGGAGGTGATGGATGATGATGAGAAAAGAGCCTGGAAAAAGAATGGATACGGTGCGCGTCACCTTTGGCATTTCGTCCTCCATTTGGGTAGACCAAGTGCATCTGGTGGGCGATTTTAACAACTGGAACCGCCATTCCCTTCCCCTTGAACACTCGCCCCATAACGGCTGGCGCATCAGCCTGGAGCTGCAGAAAGGCAGGGTGTATCAATACCGCTTTCTTTTGGATAGGGCGAGGTGGTGTAATGATTGCAACGCCGATCGTTACGTTCCCAATCCCTTTGGGGGCGACAACTCGGTAGTGGAGACGTGAGGACAATATCAAAACATGGAATGGGTCGTTCGACTGGCGTCATCATGCATGAAGGAGGATTTGGATAGATAGCGCGTGTTTTGCTTTGGCTAGAATGTATTCGAGACGTTTATGGGAGTATGAAGCATGTTAGAGCATATCTTGGCCCCTTTGGATGGTTCACTGTTGGCGGAATGTACATTGCCGCATGTCGTTGCACTGGCGCGCATCTTTGACGCTCACATCACCCTGCTCCAGGTTGTGGAGCAGCCGTCGTCCGACGAAGGCCTGGGCGCCATGTCCCCTATGACCTGGCAGATACGCCGTGTCGAGTCCAAGGCGTATATCGACAATGTGGCAGAACGATTGACTGACCTGGGCCTTGACGTTGAGGCGGTGGTCATTGAAGGACGACCGGCCAAAGCCATCATCGAGTTCGCCCATGACCACGATATCGATCTCATCGCGCTGAGCAGCCACGGGAAGAGCGGCATCAGCGAGTGGGGGATCAGCAGTGTGGTGCAAAAGGTGATATTGCGCGCCCAAAAGTCGGTCTATGTCGTTCGTGCCCATGATGTTGAGAGCGACGATCTGAGCAGTCTGACCTATCGGCAGCTCCTGGTGCCCCTCGACGGATCACAGCGCGCCGGATGTGCCATAGGGACGGCGACGCTCCTCGCCCAGGCCTTTGACGCAGACTTGCTGATGGCCCATGTGGTCAGCCGCCCCGAGGTTCCGCGGCGGGTTCCCCTCGCGGTGGAAGAGCAAGCCCTGCTTGATCAGCTCATCGAGGTGAATCTGGCCAAGGCTGAACAATACATGGACGACGTCAAGTCGCATACCCCCGAGTGGACCGAGACGATGGTGTGCATAGGAGATAGTTCGACCGTCGAACTGCATCGTATTATCGATAAGCGGCGGGTTGACCTGACGGTTCTGAGCGCCCATGGCTCCTCGGGTGAGCCACGGTGGCCGTATGGAAGTGTATGTCTCAACCTGCTCTTTTATGGCTCAAGCCCCATGCTCATCCTGCAGGATATCGCCATGGATCAGCGCGAAGCTACCCATGCCGAGCTGGCTGCGAGGGAGAGGCAAGGGCACTAGCACATTAAAAGCCGATCCGATCGAGTGCTTGAGCCCTTGCTGTTCGCGCGTCCTGGCCTGAAAAATAGGTCAGCGAATGTAGCTAAAGTAAGGACCGCGAATCTCTTGCCACACAGCGTCGCAGGCGGCGAGAGTATCGGCGTCCAGGCGTGTGGCCATGTCCCCCTTGCCGAGGGCATTCAGGTTGCTCTCCAAATGTTCGATGGTGCGGGCGCCGAGGATGATCGACGTGACGTGCTCCTGTGAGGCCAGCCACTGCAACGCCAGCTCTATCAGCGTCTTGCCCGCTCCGTCGGCGATGTCGGCCAGCTTTTCCACCGCTTGCATATTGGTTTCGTTCCAATAGCGGCTGTAATATTGGTCGCTCTCGGCAAAGCGGGTCTCCTCTGATGGCTGCTCCTCGCCCCGATGCTTGCCGGTGAGCAGTCCGGCGGCCAGCGGGTTGTAGCAGGTGATGGCCATGCCCCTCTTGACGCAGTAGGGCACACATTCGGCGTCGATGGAACGCGTGATGAGATTGTAGGGCACCTGGGTGACCACCGGCTCGGCCCAGTCGTGCAATTGTGCGATGAGCCTGGCCTCGCAGAGCTGCCATGACGCGAAATTGGACATCCCCACATAGATCACCTTGCCCTGCTGCACCAGCCGGTCGATGGCCGACAGCGACTCCTCGATGGGCGTGATGTGGTCGGGTTTGTGCATATACAGGATGTCCAGCCGATCGGTATCCAATCGCCGCAGACTGTCCTCCACGGCCTTGGTGATATGCCAGCGATGCAGACCCTGATCGCGGTGGGGATCAGGCCCCACGAGGTTGGCCACCTTGCTGGCCAGCACCACGCGGTCGCGTTTGGCGCCCTTGAGCGCCTTGCCGACGATCTCCTCCGAGCGGCCGCCGGTGTAGGCGTTGGCCGTGTCGATCCAGTTCACCCCGGCATCTATGGCCAGGTCCATCATCCGCAACGACGTGGGTTCATCGGTCTCTTTGCCAAAGGTCATGGTGCCCAGGCTGACCCGCGAGACGCTGGCGCCCGTGCCGGTGAGGGTTCGATATTCCATAACTACCTCCTTCTGCGATAGAATCCCTCCCATCATACCCGCAGGGACCACCGAGCGCAAGGCAGGCCCACGCTTTGACATCGGCCATCTCGCCTGCCTATAATCCCCCGAGCGACCGCATCCCCGTCGGCGACCTTTGAGCAACGCATCTGGTCCAAAAGGTTGCGACGGCACACTGCCATGATCGTCAGGGGCGCTGCATGGTCTTTTATGAACGGGTAGGCGTGCTGCACGTGCACACGACCCTATCGGACGGTACAGCCGAATACGACGAGTTGGCGCGGCTGGCCAACGATGTTGGGGTCGATGTCTTGCTCATCACCGATCACAACGTCTACGCCGGTGAGCGGGAAGGGTGGTATGGCAACACCCTGCTGCTCGTCGGCGAGGAGCTGCACGAACCCGCGGCCAAGAGGGCGCAAAACCACTTGCTGGCCCTGGGCGCCGGCGAAGAGCTGAATGTGCTGGTTAGCGATCCCCAACGGTTGATCGACGCCGTGCGCCAGCGTGGGGGCCTGGCGTTTTTGGCCCACCCCGTCGAGCACAGCGGCGCCTTTAGCCAAGAGCCCGAGATCAACTGGGTATCGTGGGAGGTGCGCGGCTTCCATGGCCTGGAGCTCTGGAATTACATGTCCGAGTTCAAGTCCCATCTCAGTGAACTCGCCCCCACGCTGCTCTACACCTTGTGGCCCAAGCTGGCTATTCGCGGCCCCTATCCTGAGCTGCTGCATCGCTGGGACGGGCTGCTGGATCGGCATAAGTTCGTCGCCATCGGCGGCGTGGATGCCCACGGCACGGTCTATCGCTTGGGACCGCTGCGGCGCGCCATATTCGGCTACAAGCACCTTTTTCGCTCGCTCACCACCCACCTTTTGCTTGACGAGGATTGGAGCGGCGACGCAGCCCATGACGGGGCGCTGGTCTATGCGGCTCTGCGCCAGGGCAGGGCTTTTGTCGTCTATGAACGGCTGGGCAGCGGAAAGGGCTTTTGCTTCACGGCCCAGGCTGGCCGCGAGATTTATACTCTTGGTGACGAGTTTGTAGCCAAGGGATCGATGCGTCTCCACGTGCGCGTGCCCAAGCGTGCGCGCCTGCGCCTGCTGCTCAATGGCCATTGTATCGCCGAGACTCGTGGCTTGGAGCTGGTGCACGAGGCGCGAGCGCCCGGCGTGTACCGGGTAGAGGCCTATCGCCGCTATGCCCTGCGCGAACGGATGTGGATCGTCAGCAACCCCATCATCGTGCGTACTATAGATGGGACACCAAAGCCGGGCACATAACGTTGCCGGCATGAGAGGATTTGCCATGCATAAACATCGTCGCCTTGAGCCCGATGCCGGACCTGTGCTCGGCGATGTGCCGCGCCGTGAGCGACAGTGGACCTTTATGGTCTATCTTGCCGGAGACAATAATCTCGAGTTTCACGGTCATCAAGATTTACTGCAGATGAAGCAGGTGGGCTCCAACGACGAGCTGGCCATCGTCGCTCAGCTCGACACCTATAGTCCGGGGCCGGCGCGGCGCTACTACATCACCGCTGAGGGCAGCCTGGAGGACGATGATGTGGGCGCCGACCTGGGCGAGATCAACACCGGCGATCCGGCGGAGTTGATGCGCTTTGCCGTCTGGGCGATGGAGACCTATCCGGCCAGGCACTATGCGCTGGTGATCTGGAACCACGGCACCGGATGGAAAGAGGATGATATTTACAAGCTGATGAGCGATGCTGGTTTGCTGGTGAGCCAAACCAGCCTGGTGAGCTCCCGGCACGAGCAGGCGGTGAATACGCTTATGCAGGAGGCCCAGGAGCCTCAGGGGGTGAAGGCGCTCTTCAAGCCCAGCCTGGAGACAATCTTGGCTCGCGGCATCGCCTATGACGACACGGCGCGGGATTTCCTGGACAATGCCCAGCTCAAGCAGGCCATCGGCTGCTCGCTGGCCATCACCGGCGTGGATCGTTTCGATCTGCTGGGCTTTGACGCCTGTCTGATGAACATGGTTGAGGTGGTCTACCAGGTGCGCGACGCAGCCAAGATGATCGTCGGCTCGCAGGAGGTCGAGCCAGCGGCGGGCTGGCCCTATGACCGCATCCTGACCGCCCTCAAGGCCAGGCCCCGCATGGGCGCCGACGAGTTGGCCGCGGTGATCGTGGATCGCTACATGTCCTCCTACGGCCCATTGGAGAACCTGACCCAGTCGGCGCTACAGGTCTCTCGGGTGCAGGAGCTGGCAACGTCCATCGATGCGTTGTGTGATGTGGCGTTGTCGCGTCAGCAAGAGAGCGAGCTGGCCATCTACCGGGCGGCGCGTCGCGCCCAGTTCTTTGCCGATCCTGACTACAAAGACCTCTATGATTTCTGCCGACTGATCACCGAACACGCCGGTCCTTACAGCGATCTGTCCCGCCGCGCCGAGGGCGTCATGGCGTTGCTAGAGCCCTCTGGCCCAGACTCTTTTGTGCTTGCCAGCGCTCAGCAGGGCTACCGCATGCGACGCGCATATGGTGTATCCATCTATTTCCCACAACGCGCCCTCTCGCCCTTTTATCGGCGCCTCGATTTTGCCAGCAACTCGTTGTGGGATGACCTGTTGCTCCGTCTGGTGGGCGTCTGAAACCGAGCCATCGAACCCGGTGAGCGCTCAATCGTCATACTCGTGGCCCGGCACCATGGCCCGCCCTGGATGGCTGCCATGCTCCTCAAAGCGGTCATCGGTGTCCTGGCACCAACGCCAGAGACGTCGGCGATGCTCGGCCAGCGTATCGGCGTGGCGTGACTCGACGGCCAGGTTGACCATCTCCCCCGGGTCCGCATCGAGATCCATGAGCTGTTCGCGATACCTGCCGTAAGAATAGACGGCGTACTTGAATCGCTGCGTGCGCACCATGCGCGCGCTCATCTTGTGCGCGTGAGAGAGCACCCCCTCGACGATCACTTGGTCGCGCCAGGATGCCGGTTCGCGGCCCTCCACCAGGTCGTGGAGGCTCAGACCGCGCAGGTCAGGCGGTGGCTCAATGCCGGCATAATCACAGACCGTCGGCAGGAGATCAAGCCCCGAGGAGACGAGATGTCGGTCATCAACGACGCCGGTAGGCGTCGGATGCGGCGCAACCGCGCTGCCCACGCTGATGATCATCGGCACCCTCACCACCTCCTCGTACATGACGCTCTTTTGGTTCCAGTGATGGGCGCTCATGCCGTCGCCGTGATCGCTGGTAAAGAGGACGATGGTGTTCTCCTCCAGCCCGGCGTCCCTCAGGCTTGACAGGATGCGGCCGATCTCCCCATCCACCTTTTCCACCAGCCGAAAATAGGCCTGGCGATAGTGGCGCCAATCGTCGTCGCTGTAGGTGACGGTGGGGTAGGGGCGCGGCTCCCAGCGCTGCGCCCAGCGGATGGCATCGGGCTCATAGGCCGGTATGGCGAAATTGGGCGGCAGATTGGGGCAGTCGGCGGTGGGCGCATCGGGCACTGCGCCCCAGGGCGGAGCCTGGCCCCGAGCCCACTCGCAGATGTTATGCGGGTTGTCAAAGGACGCCACCATCAGAAAAGGGGATGGCTCGCCGTCGTCGCTGCGATGGCGGATATAGTCGATACACCGATCGGCCAGATGGGTGTCGTCGAATCCGCACAGGGTGCGAAACCCATGTTCCCCGTCGGGCATGGCGATTTCCGGGACGTGCCACTTGCCGCCATAGACACAGTCGTACCCGGCGCGTCGAAAGAGCACCCCGAGCTCTTGCTGGCGAAATGCGGTAGCGATATGTTGTCCGTTGGCGTTGACGCCCACCTCGTGGGGCATGCGCCCGGTGAACAGGCTGGCCCGTGAGGGAGTGCACAGCGGATAGGTGCAGTAGGAATGGCTGAACAGCACGCTCCGCTGAGCCAGACTATCCATCGCCGGGGTGTGCAGCTCGTCATTGCCGGCGCAGCTCATGGCACTGTAGGACTGCTGGTCGGTGAGGATGATCAAGATGTTGGGTCTGGACATGGATATCTCCTTGGCCTGCTGAGATCGTAGAGATCGTCGGCGCCCATAGTAGCTGACGTCATGGCCACTGGCAAGCGCGCTACGAGATCGGACATTGATTCATCGTCTGGCTTTGACACTCCTAATCAACCATGTTAGACTAGATAGCAATACATTGCATGCCGTCCAAATTCACGATCGATACTCTGGGGCTCCCTGGTGAGCCCTTAATTTTTGTGGCTGCATCTCCTGATCATTGTCGAGAGAGCGGCTCCGTTCTGTCGAACTGTGTGCCATTTACGCGCTGCCAAGGATATGAACAAAAGTGATTTTCTGCCCCTGAGTTCGTGGCTTGACGCCCTGCTCCGTCCCGTTCGCCCTCTACGCCGGCTACGCTCTCGCTTGCATAGGGTCGATTTAGACCAACGTAACGAGATTCTGCTCTATGCGCAACGAGCCGCCGAAGGCTTGCTGGGTGGTGGCGCCCTGGCCTTTGTGTCGGTCTTTCTCGTGCGCATCGGCACACCCAACTGGCTTATCGGCCTCTATACCTCGCTGCCGGCGCTCATCATGATGCTTTCCGTCTTGCCGGCCGGTTCGCTCGTACAACGTCGTCCCGACCTGGTGCGCACGGTGAACAGAGCGCGCGCATTCTACAGGGGATTGATGGGTTGCTTTGCCTTTTTGCCCTGGTTCCCTGGTCTGACTGCGCCCTATCTGATGGTGGGCCTGAGCAGCCTGGCCGCGCTGCCTCACGCCGTCTTTAGCGTTGCGAATACGACGCTGCTCGGCCGGGTTGTCCCGCCGAATCAGCGCGCCCGCGTCTTGAGCAATCGCCTGGCCATCAACCGGTTCGTAATGGCCTTTATCGCCATATTGGCCGGATTCTGGCTCGAGGCCGTAGCGTTTCCCTTGAACTATCAAGTGTTGTTCGTTGGGCTGTTGATCTCGACAGTGGCGAGCGCCGCGATTTTTGCCCAGTTGCGCGTGCCGCCCCTGTCTTCCGAGGCGAAAAAGCGCCGCAAGAAGGTCCCTCTGGCCCAGATGTTGCCGATAGTGCGCGAGAACCGTTCCTTCCAGCGTTTCTTGGTGGCTGCGCTGGTTTTTCGCATGGGCACATACATACCGATGGCCCTCTATCCGATCTACCGCGTGCGTGTGCTGGGCGCCACCGACGGTTGGCTCGGATCGCTCATGACGATCCAGCGTGCTCTGCAGATGGCGATCTTTTTCCTGCTCGGCAAGCTGCTATCTCGGCCACGCTATCGTCGTTGGCTATGGATTCCCTGTCTGGGGATGGGATTGTTCCCCCTGACCACCGCGCTGGCCACCACGCCGACCATGCTGTTGATCCCTGCCATCATTAGTGGCTTGATGGCGCCAGGCATGAGCGTCTTCTTGAGCAATACCCTCATCCAAGCTTCTCCCGATGGCCAGCGGCCAACCTTTGCGGCCATCAA
>SKLG01000564.1 GCA_007123335.1 Anaerolineae bacterium
ACCGCAGCGTGCCCTATTTCAAGACCCACGCGAACAAGATGAACGACGCCATCGAGACCGTGGGCCGCTATCGCGATGCCGTGGGCGACGAGGTGGACCTGTGCATCGAGATTCACCGCCGGCTGACGCCCCACGAGGCCATCGTGCTGGCGCGGGGCATCGAGCCCTATCGCCCCTTTTTCTACGAGGACCCCATTCTGCCCGACAACCTGGACGAGATGGCCCTGGTGGCCCAGCATATCGCCATCCCCATCGCCACCGGCGAACGGCTGCACTCCATCTGGGAGTTTGACATGTTGCTGAGTCGCGGCGCGGTGCAATATGTGCGCCCCGATGTCTGCCTCGTCGGCGGGCTGAGCCACGCGAAAAAGATCGCCGCGCTGGCCGAGGCCAAGCATGTCGGCGTGGTGCCCCACAACCCGCTGAGCCCGGTGAGCACCGCCGCCTGCATCCAGTTGGCGGCGTGCATCCCCAACTTTGCCCTGCAGGAATACCCCAAGGGCGAGCACGAGGCGCCCAAGAACGAGATCGTCAAGAGCGTCCTCGAGTTGCAGGATGGCTATCTCCTCATCCCCGACGCCCCCGGCATCGGCGTCGAGCTGGCCGAGGACGCCGCCGAGCGCTACCCCTACAAGCCGAGGGAGGTGCACACCCGGCTGCACGCCGACGGCTCGGTGGTGGATCAATAGAACGCGACATCACAAAAAGGAGAGACGATGATCATCACGCGCATCGAGAGCTACAGCGATCAGAACGTGGGCATGGTCTGTGTCGTGGCTGACGACGGCAGCGAGGGCTGGGGCCAGGTATCCACCTTTAACGCCGACATCACCTGTGAAGTGCTGCATCGCCAGGTGGCACCCATCGCCCTGGGCAGCGACGCCTTGGACCTGGAGAGCCTGAGCGATCGCGTCATCGAGGGCACCTACAAGTTCCCCGGCAGCTATGTCTGCCGCGCCCTCACCGGCGTGGACACGGCCCTCTGGGACCTGCGCGGCAAGCTGGAGGGCAAGGGGGTGTGCGAGCTGCTGGGCGGCGCGCCGGTCAAACTCGCGCCCTATGGCTCGTCCATGAGCCGCGACATCACCCCCGAGGACGAGGCCAATCGCCTGGTGCGCCTGCGCGACGAGTTTGGCTTTACGGCGTATAAGATCCGCGTGGGCAAGGTGAACGGCCATGACGAGGACCAGTGGCCGGGGCGCACCGAGGCGCTGGTGCCCACGGTGCGCGAGGCGGTAGGCGACGACATCGCCCTCAAGGTGGACGGCAACAGTTGTTACACGCCCAAGCGGGCCATCGAGGTGGGGCGCATGTTGGAGCAGTATGGCGTGAGCCACTTTGAGGAGCCCTGCCCCTACTGGAAGCTCGACTGGACCCGCGAGGTGACCCGCTTCCTCGATGTGCCGGTGGCCGGCGGCGAGCAGGACTATGACCTGGAGCAGTGGGCGCGGATGACCTGGGGCCGCGTCATGGACATCGCCCAGCCCGACGTCTGCTACATCGGCGGGATCACCCGCGCGCGGCGCGCCTGCAAGATGGCCGAGGCGAACGGCATGCCCGTGGTGCCCCACTCGGCGAACCTCTCGCTGGTCACGCTCTTTACCATGCACCTGCTGGCGGGTATCCCCAACGCCGGGCCGCATTTCGAGTTCTCCATCGAGCGCACGCCCTGGACCGACGGCCTCTACAGCCCGCAACTGGTCGTCGAGGATGGCTGGGTGCAGATCCCTGAGGGTCCAGGCTGGGGCGTCGAGATCAACCCAGAGTGGCTGGCCAAGGCCGAGCGGCAGGTGAGCGAGATCGAATAGCCTGGATAGCGCCCTGCGGGGTCCAACGCCCCGCAGGGCCACCCATGGGGAGGATCACCGATGGCCCAACGTCCAACGCTAGAGACGGCGCGGCTCGTGCTGCGTCCCTTTTCCCTCGATGACGCCGCCGACGTGCAACGCATGGCCGGCGCGCCGGAGGTGGCCGACACCACGCTGAACATCCCCCATCCCTACGAGGACGGCATGGCCGAGGCCTGGATCGGCACGCATCAGACGCGCTTTGACGCCGGCGAGGGGGTGGTGCTGGCCATCACGTTGCGCGACACGTCGGCGCTCATCGGCTGCATCGGCCTGGAGATCACCAAGCGCCACCGACGCGCCGAAATGGGCTACTGGGTCGGCGTGCCTTACTGGGGTCAGGGCTATTGCACCGAGGCGGCCCAGGCGGTGATCGCCTATGGCTTTGGCGAGCTGGACCTGCACAAGATCGTGGCCACGCACCTGGTGCGCAACCCCGCCTCGGGCCGCGTGATGCAAAAGGCGGGGATGGAACGCGAGGGCCTCATGCGCCAGCACGTGTTCAACGGCGAGCGCTTTGAGGATTTGGTGATGTATGGGCTGCTGCGGGAGGAGTGGGAGACGACGCGGGCCGACTAGCTCGTGCTCGCGTCTTTGCGCTGAGCACGAGCCGCATTATCGATCCTGAGACGTCTCATGTATACGTCTGTGCGTCCGTTGTTCGCGCACATCCCGCCGAACCGCGTGAAAATCTTGCGGCTCACTCACTGCCACCATCCCTCGTAGATCGAATAAGGTCTTGTTCATCGGTTGCAGCACGAGATGATCGCCACGTTGCATAACAATGACGCGATCACCATCCTCGATGCCCAACGAATCGCGGATCTGTTTGGGGATGGTGATTCGCCCCTTGCGCCCAACCCGGCTGATGATCATGGACAGCTCTCCTTCTAACGAGCATGATCTCATGCCACCCAATAATCACTCTGGCCATGTATATCAGTAGCATCGCATGGCTACCCTTTGGAGCAACGTCCTGAAGGGAGCGTCCCTATTGCCCCGCCATCATCACCAACGGAACAAACACCACCCCCTCAGGCTCGGCGACGTCCAGCGTCCCCAGCGCCGCCTGCAACATGTCGTACGGCCCCGTGTTGCCGCCCGGACGATAATCCACCAGCGCCACGACGCGGACCTGACTCCAATCCTGCACGGTAAGGGCGCCCGTCTCCAGGCTAAAGGTGCGCGTCGCCCCCGGCGGCAGCGCCTCTTCCACAGCCGTCCACGCGGCGCCGCGCACATAGCGGCCCGTCCACAACACGCGGGCATGCTCATAGACCAGGATGTGGACCGTCGCGCCGTTGGTCGGTGAGAGCGTGGCGGGCGCGTCGCCCGCGGCGCTGCCGTTGGTCACGGTGACCTCCGCCTGGACGCGCCCCTCCACCTGCCGGTAGCGGGCGCTCACCTCGGCCTGAGCGGGCCTGGCCAACGCAGTCTGTACCATCTGGCGATAGAGTGCCTGAAAGTCGGCGTTGCCGGAGGCAACCTCTTGGCCACTATCCACCATGGCCAGCGGGTAGTAGGCTTGCCCACCGGCGAACCCTGCCCAGAAGCGGCTCACCCGCTCGCCCGCGGCTGAGGTATAGCGTTGCTCCAGAAACAACACCGGTTGTCCGGCAAACTCTTTGGCCAGCGCATCCACCGCCCGACCGGCGGTACTGCAAGGGCCTCAAGTTGACGCTGAGGGCAAAAACTCGAATACCACCAGCCGCTGTAGGTTTGCCGTTTCCCCAACCGTCTCGGGCGGAGCCGCCGAGGCCAACGGTGCGGCGCTGCATACCATCACCAGACACAGACCCAACAAAAGATAACGAAGCATAGGTCACCTCCTGTAGATCCTTCTATTGTCGTTGCGCGGTTCCTGAACGTCAAATCACCTCCGATTTGATCGGGCGTGTATCCCGTCGCTCTCGGCATGGCGCTGCTCCATTCTTGCCACACGAGCGCCCCAGATTGTATCCATGCTCGGTCCGTGGTACCATGTCGCGCGGAGATGACGCTGGCCAACGCATACATCATCCACTGAAAGGAAGGCCCATCATCGCATCCGTAGGCGCGATTCGCCCCGCTATTCTGTTCGCTGGCCAATCAGACCCCACAGAGGGGCCCACGGCGCTGACCGTCGCTACCGGACAGCCTCGCAAGGCGCTGCTGCCCATTCGAGGCAGGCCTATGCTGAGCTATGTCGCCGAGGCGCTCTGCGCGTCGGGCTGCGTGGGGCGGCTTGTCGTCGTCGGTCTCTCGGCAGAGGATGCGCCTGACCTATGTTGTGCCCTTCCGATCACCTACCTTCCTGACCGAGGCGCGATGATCGCCAACGCTCTGTCGGCCCTCGACGCCCTCGACACCGAGGATCATGTTCTCTTTGCCAGCTCTGACATCCCCTTGCTCACCGCCGAGGCGGTGCGCGATTTCGTGGCCCGCGGCGAGGCCACCGGTGCCGATCTCTGCTACCCAGCGGTGCGTCGTGAGGTCATGGAGGCAAGCTTTCCCGGTTCGGGACGCAGCTTCCGGCATCTCGTGGAGGGTGATCTGGCCGGCGGTGACCTCTTTTTTGCGCTGCCGGCTGTGCTGCGCAGGAATGCGGCGCTGGTGCAGAGTTTGTCGGCGAATCGCAAGGCGGCGTTGGGCCTGGCCAGGCTGCTGGGGCCCGGCATCCTGTTGCGCTTTGTATTCCGTCGGCTGCGCATCGTCGATCTGGAGCGCTGCGTCAGCATGATATTTGACTGCTCTTGTCGGGCGATCATCTCTCCCTACGCCGAGCTGGCCATGGACGTAGACCACCCCAAACACCTCGATGTGGTGTTGCGCGCCATGGACGAGCGTGACGGCATTGCCGACCATCAAGCCGGCAAGGAAGCGCCATGAGGCGGTGGCGAGGGCGCCTCTCGCCGGCACTGCGCCGGTTGGATCGACGCGTCTCGGCGCACTTTGCCAAAGCCGTCCATCGCAGCCCCTTTCTCAGGCATGTCGCCGTTCTGTTGGCCCATTCAGGCGATGGCGTGATCTGGTCTGCCGCCGCTGTAGGCGCGTTCTTGGGGCTTTCTCAAGAACGCCAGCCCATACTCTACGCTGCCATCGCCATGCTCCTGGCCGCGCTGCTGGTTTGGGGGTGCAAGATGATCTTCCGCCGCCAGCGGCCCTCGCCCATCTCACCAAACATGGTGTACATGGTGCCTAGACACGATCCCTTTTCCTTTCCGTCCGGTCATGCCGCTCGAGTGGCCTCTATCGCCGCCAGCGCCCACCTCTTTCCAGATCTGCCGGGGTTGGGTGCTCTGCGCTGGCCGCTTGTGGCCTGGGCGGCGGGTGTCTGTTGGGCGCGGGTCTCGTTGTCGGTGCATTATGTGCTGGATGTTGTCGTTGGCGTAGGCGTTGGCTTGCTTGCCGTGGCTCTCAGCTCTATCCTGCGAAGCGTGGTGAGTTGCTGATGGGGTACAGCGGGGATATGGACCCAACAGGCAAAGGAAGGACCAACCCATGAGAGCGTTGATCACCGGGGGATGTGGGTTCATCGGCAGCCACCTAGCCGAGGCTCTGCTGGCCCGCGGCGACCAGGTCACCGTGGTCGACGATCTCTCTACAGGGCGCTTTGAGAACATTCAATCCCTGGTGGACCATCCCTCCTTCCAATTCGCCATCGAGACCATCGCCAATGAGACGGTCATGGATCGCCTGGTGAGCGAGTGCGACATCATCTACCATCTGGCGGCGGCTGTGGGGGTGGAGCTCATCGTCCACGATCCGGTGCGGGTGATCGAGACCAACATCAAGGGCTGCGAGACGATCCTGCGCATCGGTGCCCGCTATCGCAAAAAGGTCATGCTGGCCTCCACCTCGGAGGTGTATGGCAAGAGCGACAAGGTCCCCTTTGCCGAGGACGACGACCGCGTGTTGGGGCCCACGACGCGCAGCCGCTGGAGCTATGCCTGCTCCAAGGCGATGGACGAGTTTCTGGCCTTTGCCTATGCCAAACAGCTCGCTTTGCCATTGGTGGTCATGCGCTTTTTCAACACCGTGGGACCGCGGCAGACGGGGCGCTATGGCATGGTGGTGCCGCGCTTTGTGCAGCAGGCGCTGCGCGACGAGCCGCTGACGGTGTATGGAGATGGCCAGCAATCGCGCTGTTTCACCTATGTGGGCGATGTCATCAAAGCCGTCATCAGCCTGACCGACGAACCCCGCGCCACCGGCAGGGTGTTCAACATCGGCAGCACCGAGGAGGTGACCATCGAGGAGCTGGCCCGGCGCATCATCTGCCTGGCCGGCAGCCGCTCCGAGATCGTAAACATCCCCTATGACCAGGCCTATGAAGAGGGCTTTGAGGACATGCGTCGTCGCGTGCCCGACATCCGCGCCATCCAGGCCCTCGTCGGCTGGCAGCCCGAGACCGATCTGGATGGCACGTTGCGCCAGGTCATCACACATGTTTCCTCAGAAATGGCCCTGTAGAAGTGACCTAGGTCACTTGCCAATTCTTGATAAAAGGACTATACTATTTTTGAGGAACTATTATTGGGATGTGGGCGCAGATCGTCTGCGTCGTGATACCTACAAAGGGAGAAAACAATGGCTATTACCAAAGAGATGCCCATCGGCGAGATCGTGCAAAAGCACCCGCAGACGATTCGCGTGTTCCTGAGCCACGGGCTCATGTGCGTGGGTTGTGCAGCGGCGCGGTTTGAGAGCCTGGAGCAGGGCGCCATGGCTCATGGCATCGATGTAGATACCCTGCTCAAGGATCTGAACGCCAGCATCGAGGAAACGGACGAAGAAAAGGTCGAGGGTTAGGTCCCTTTGATGTGGATCCATAATGCGGGCCGGGCGACCGGCCCGCGCCTCTTGCAGGGCACAAATTCGGAGCCGACGAGCGAGGAAACGAACCGATGAGCAAGTCGGCGGATCATGCCATGGAGGTGCACGAGCGCCTACTGGCGCACTATGGCGAACCTCAGCAAAAGCCGCAGCGCCCACCTCTCGATGAGTTGGTATTGACCATCCTCTCGCAGAACACCAACGACTCTAATTCGGGCCGCGCCTGGGAGACCTTGCGCAGCCGGTTTCCCAATTGGAAGGCGGTGTACGAGGCCGACGTGGAGGAGGTGGCCGAGGCCATCCGCGTGGGCGGATTGGCCAACACCAAAGCCCCGCGCATTCAGGGGATTTTGGATCACCTGCGCGAGGAGCGCGGGGAACTCGATATGTCTTTTATGCACGATATGTCGGTGGATGAGGCCCGCGAATATCTGCTGGACCTGCCCGGCGTCGGCCAAAAGACGGCGGCCTGCGTGCTCCTCTTTTCTCTGCACAAGCCGGCGATGCCCGTCGATACCCATGTGCATCGGGTGTCCTTGCGGCTGGAACTCGTCCCGGTCAAGACCAGCGCCGAAAAGGCCCATCAGGCTCTCGAGGCGCTCTTGCCCGCCGAGATCTATTATCCCTTTCATCTGAACATGATCCGTCATGGCCGAACCCTGTGTACGGCACGAGATCCCCAGTGCGACGCCTGCCCGCTCTCCGATATCTGCCCCTATGCGCAGAAGCGGAGCGCAGAGCATGCCGATGGAGAGAGCGAATAGGCAAGCCGAGCAAGAACAAGAGGGAGAAATAGGGTGACACGATATCGTTCCATCCTGGCGCTCATCCTGGTGCTCGGCTCCTTGCTTGTCGCGGCACCAGCCTCTTTCGCCGCTCCTGATGACTATATCGTTCAGCCTGGAGATACGCTGGCCGCCATCTCGATCCAGCTACTGGGTAGCAGCGGCCGTTATCGGGAGATCGTCCAGCTCACCAACGCCTTGCACCAGACGGATGATCGCTACCCCTTTATCGACAACCCCCATCGCATCGCTGTGGGGTGGAGACTGGCTATCCCTGACGGTAAAGCATCGGCGTTGTACATCACATCTGTGACGCCGGGCGTAATTATGGACATCATCCCCGGTGACGCCGCCCCCAAAGGTATCCTGCGGTCGATCGCTCAAGGCGTTGCTCCCAACAGTGCTGCCGAGACGGTCACCCTCACCTTTTATGAGGTTCCCACGGCGCTGCTGGCCAAATTGGCCACCCCTATGCTCTCCATGAGTAGCCCAATGGCGATCGAAAGATGGGGCCGAGACTATCTTTTTCATCCGGTGGGCACGGGACCCTATCGCTTTCAGGAGTGGATTCCCAATCGGCGCATCGTCCTCGCCGCCAACACCGGCTATTGGGGTGAGGGCGCCGAGAGCAACCATCTCGTCTATCAGGTCGTCCCCGCTTCGGCGGACCGCCTGGCGGCGCTTCAAGCTGGTGTGGTGGATGTGGCGTATGATCTGAGCGCCGCCGACCTCGCGGCGGCAGAGGCAGACCCTGATCTCGCCCTTTACCGTACTCTACCGCTGAGCACCGGCTATCTGGCCATCAACCGCGACTGGGCGAATGCCGCCGGCGAGCAACCGCTCCAGGATGTGCGCGTGCGCCAGGCCATTGCCCACGCCATCGACAAGCAAGGAATCGCGCAAGCGCTATTGCCCCATACCGGCAGCCCAGCCAGGAGCTTTGTGCCACCGGTGTTCTGGAACGATGACGAGGAGCTGCCCACCTACGAGTATAACCCGGACCGTGCTCGCGTGCTGTTGGCCGAGGCCGGGTATCCCGCCGGATTCACGACGGCCTTGTGGGTCATGACCGCCCCACGCAGCTATTTCCCCGATCCGGTCGGCGTGGGGGAGGCCATCCAGGCCGATCTACGAGAGGTGGGCATTGAGGCCGAGATCGTCCACCGAGACTGGGCGGACTATGTGGATGGACTCCATCGTGGGGAACATGCTTTGGGTCTGTTGGGCTGGATGCCCGACGCGCCCGACCCAGACAGCTATTTTCAGGCGCTGTTCTCCGGCGCCGACAGGCAGTTTGGCGCCGGGCCGCCCAACGCCGACCTCGACGTGTTGCTGGCCCGCGCCAGGCGCGAGATCGATCCCGATGCCCGCGAGGCGCTCTACCGCCACGCCCATGCCATCGTCCATGGCCTGGTGCCCGGCGTGCCCTTGACCCATAACGGCGCCGCCTTTGCCAGCCGCCAGAGTTTGAACGGGCTCACGCCCTCGTTGTTCGACGCCTGGAGCACGGTTGGTCACGATCAGGATGCGCTGATTATCGCCCGCAGCCGTGACGCGGCGGGGCTGGACGTGGCCGGCGCGGTCGATGGCGAGTCGTTCGCTGTGGGCGCACAGCTCTATGAGGGGTTGACGGCTTTTGAGCCCGGCACGGCGCGTATCATACCGGCGCTGGCCGAGAGCTGGACGGTGTCAGAGGACGGCCTGGCATGGACCTTTACCCTGCG
>SKLG01000314.1 GCA_007123335.1 Anaerolineae bacterium
ACCATGTTGCGCAGCAGGGGGCAGGGGCGATACTTGTCGTCGCCCAGTTCGAGGTGGAGCACCTCCATGATCGAGAGGCACACGTCCAGCCCGATGAGGTCCGCCAGAGCCAACGGCCCCATGGGATGGTTGGCGCCCAGCTTGGCGACGGCGTCAATGTCTTCCGCCGAGGCCACGCGCTCCATCAGCATAAAGACCGCCTCGTTGATCATGGGGATCAAGAGGCGGTTGAGGGCAAAGCCCGGGCTGTCGTTCACAGTGATGGGAGTCTTATCCAGGCCGGTGACGGTGTCGATGGCGAGCTGGTGGGTGGCGTCGTCGGTGGCCAAGCCGCGGACGATCTCCACGAGGGGGATGACCGGCGCCGGATTCATGAAATGGATGCCGACCACGCGCTCGGGGTGCCCGGTGGCGGCCGCCAGCCGGGTGATGCTGAGGGACGACGTGTTTGAGGCCAGGATCGCGCCAGGGCGCAGCATGGTGTCCAGGCGGCGCAACAGCTCGCATTTGATGTCGAGATTCTCCACCACAGCCTCGAGGGCCAGATCAACGCCGTTGGCGTCCTGCAAAGAAGGGGAGAGCTTGATCCGCTGCAGGAGGCTTTTGCGATCCTCGGCGCTCAGGCGCTCGCGGGAGACGAGTCTGGCCGTGCTGCGCTCGATGGCGGCCATGCCACGGGACAATTGCTCCGCGATGACGTCGATCATGATCACGCGATGCCCGGATTGGGCGAACACCTGGGCGATGCCGCTGCCCATGGTGCCGGCGCCGATGATGGCCACTCGCTCGATGGACATGGAATGTTCCTCTCTCAGGGCTCCCAGGTGCCGGGCACTTTCTGAAGTGCCCGGCACCTCTGTTCTAGACAGTCTCGACGATCATAGCCACGGCCTCGCCCCCACCCAGGCAAAGAGCGGCCAAACCGCGCAGCCCAGCAGATTCCCCGCTGCGGGCGCGCAGGGCATGGAGCAACGTGACCAGCACTCGCGCGCCGCTGGCGCCGATGGGATGCCCCAGGGCGATGGCCCCGCCGTGCACATTGACCCGCGCCTCGTCGAGGCCGAGGGCGCCGATGTTGGCCAGGGTCTGGGCGGCGAACGCCTCGTTGATCTCGAACAGGTCGATATCGTGCAGCGCCAGGCCGGCTCGCTCCAACACGCGTCGGATGGCGATGGGCGGCGCGGTAAAGATCGCTTTCGGCTCGACGGCCGCCTGGCCATAGGCGACGATGCGCGCCAGGGGCGTCAGGCCCAACGCCTCGGCCCGCTGAGCGCTCGTGAGCGCCACCGCGGCGGCGCCGTCGGCGATGCTGGAGGCGTTCCCCGCCGTCACGCGCCCATCCGGGCGAAAGGCAGGGGCAAGCCTGTTAAGCTGGTCCATGCTGGTGTCCGACCGTGGACATTCGTCGGCGTCGAAGAGGATCGGCGCGGCGTTGCGCTGGGGGATCGGGATAGCGACGATCTCATTATCAAAGCGGCCCTGTTCGGCGGCGGCCACGGCGCGCTGGTGCGAGCGCAGCGCATAGGCGTCCAACTGCTCTCGCGACAGATCAGCACGCTCGGCGATCCACTCGGCGGCCTCGCCCATGTGCTGATCCTCGATGGCGCACCGCAGACCATCGTGGATCATGGCATCGACCAGGCGTCCGTGGCCCAGGCGATAGCCGGCGCGGGCGTCGGGCAGCAGATAGGGCGCGCGGGTCATGTTCTCCATCCCGCCGGCGACGACGATCTGGGCATCGCCGGCGCGGATCATCGCCGCGCCGAGCATCGCCGCCTTGAGCCCAGAGCCGCAGACCTTGTTCACCGTCGTAGCGCCGATGTTAACGGGCAATCCGGCGCGTATCGCCGCCTGTCGCGCCGGGTTCTGGCCCAGCCCGGCCTGCAAGACGTTGCCCATCAGGACCTCGTCCACGGCGTCGGGCGTTACTCCCGCCCGATCCAGCGCCTCGGCGATGACGGCAGCGCCCAGCTCGGGAGCGGAAATGCCGCTGAGCGCCCCACCGAATCGGCCAATGGCGGTGCGCGTTGCACTGACGATGACGACATGGGAAGCACGCTCATCGGCCTGGGCCATGCTCACTCCCGATAGCCCCTCTCAGCCGCCCGTGCGCGGTCTGTCGCATCCTTACAGAATGCAGCAAGGCCCCACGCGGGCCATGCAAACAAAACAACGGCTCCATTCTAGCATGGATGTTATTTCTTGCCTAGTTAGTGAAACGGCCTCGTGACGGAACGATGAGAAGTTTGGCATTCGCGCAAGTCATCTCATAGTAGGCAAGGCTGTTTAGGGGATGCGAGCGTCATAGAAGATAAAGAATAGGAGAGAAGCGAGAAAATACCAGATAAAGAGGATAAACTTAGCCTTGCTTCAGAAGACCTGCTTTGTTACATTCTTCTGCAAGTTTTTGGCCATCTATGAGAACGACCCTTTGCTTTTGGGCAAGTCGGATTGCTTCTGAGGAAAAACCACCACTTGTGACGATCGCTGTAGCTGTTGCCTCAAGATGCTCGCGTAGTGCACCCAAGAGTTGTCTGACTACAGGAGCACCAATATTCGATCCGGGCGTATGCTTACATTGTATAAGTACGCATTGGTTTAGGCCAAGGTCTGATCTACGGCGTGCAATGAGATCGACGCCACCATCACGAGAGAAAGGGGTGATCTCAACGCTAAAATTTCGTCTTTCATAGAGATCGGCAACCAAATGCTCAAATTCACGAGGGGATAGATTTTCGAATCGCCGACGTCCAGTGGGATGCACTTCAGTCGGCTTACGATTCGATGTTTTTGGGTCGCTCCTCTCTGGTGGACGAGGGGATACCTCTTCGAGTCGCAAATGTTCAGCGGTTTGCACGTCAATCGACTTGCGATTCGATGATTTTGGCTTGCTCTCCTTCCCTTCTGGCGGACGCAGCCCAAAAAGGCCAAAGAGATCCTCATCGGTGACAACCGACGAGAACTCCTCCTCAGACAAGTCGTCAATCACCTGTTCGAAAAGCCGCTGTTTGTTCTGAAGCATTTGATAGATTCGCTCTTCAATCGTGCCGTTGGTATAGAGATGCCAGACAAATACCGTGCGGCGTTGGCTGATGCGATGAGCGCGGCCAGTAGCTTGGTTAGCAACAGCAGGATTCCACCAATGATCATAGTGAAATACATGATTCGCTCGGGTAAGTGTCAACCCCACGCCACCAGCTTTGACCGACATGAGTAATACATGGGGCGGCCCGTCTTGCGAGAAGCGCGATATGAGAGACTCTCTGGCCACATCGGATATGCTGCCATCAAATAACTCGGGAGAGAACTCTTTCAAATTGGGTTGGATTGCCTGCAGACTCTTGTTGGGATAGTGCGAGAACACTAACGCCTTCTCGGACGAGTCGGTTAGGTTTCCAAGTTGGTCGAGCAGATATTCGAGTTTGCAGGAGGTGCGAGATGCCGAATCCCAATTGCATATCTGTTTGAGTTCATTGATCAGGCTGAATACATGGATGCGCGTTGCATTAGGCATTCTCAAACTGTTTTTTCCAATCGCTTCTGCCCGTTCGTAAGCCCTTCTTTGGCCAGGAGTAAGGTCAAGCCAGATTTCCTCAGAAACTTTCGGGGGAAGCTCGTCGAGCACGTCAGAAGCACGACGTCTCAAGAAGTATGGTTGGATCATACTCTTTACCGCACTTGGTCCATATGTATCAGTGGTACGCCGAAATAGATCTGGCTGCAAGTAGGAAAAGATCGCGATCACATCATCGATCTTGTTTTCAAGAGGTGTCCCTGAAAGACCCCACCGATATCTCGCGTTAAGAAGATGGCAGGCTCGGCTAGTTTTTGTTTGCGGATTCTTGATACGTTGTATCTCATCCATCACCACCAAATCAAAGTGCTGTTTCAAGAAAGCCATGTCGCTAACATCGTTTCGCAACGTCTCATAGGTTGTCAAGAATACGTAGGCTCCTGACCGCCACAGAAGTTTGCGATCCTGGATGGTGCCGCGCACACGCTGAATAGATAGCTCAGGTGCCCATTCTGTCAACTCTCGTTCCCAGGTGCCCAATAATGATCTTGGACAGAGAACAAGAGCGCGGCCGACAGATCGATTTCTGATGAGTATACGTATGGCAATAATAGCTTGAATGGTCTTGCCGAGACCCATTTCATCACCGAGCAAAGCCGAAGTCCGATCCTTAAGAAATACAACGCCTTCATATTGAAAGGGGTAGGGTCGCTTATCCGGTGGAAAGATAACCGTTGGTGGAGTGTTCGGGTCGATTGGTGGATAAAGGAAGGGAAGCAAGAGATCAAAGACGTCCACAGTGACCTGTGGGGTCTTGGTCGCCTTACTTGCGACTTGAGACTGTTGGCGGCAAATAGCGCATGTACGCTTCAACATTCCATGCTTGCAACGCTGAAGCGAACGCTTCTCTCTTATAGGCGGTTGTATCTGCATCTCCGGCTCATCAGGGCTGTAAGCCTTACCGGCCCGATGTGGCCTTGAAAGTGGGGCGAGCAGATCAAGCGATTCTGGAGACTCTAATACACTTGGCTCCAAAGCAATTTGACCAGGTACGGAAATCGGTTTCCACGGATGGCTGTAGTGCTGGGGCTGTTCAAGATGATCATGGTGAATGGTACTGGGAATAGAATGTAGAATATCGACTACGAGAGCTTTGGGAATAGGTAACGAGCCGATGTCGGACGACAACCTTGGAGGCAGCTCTATGCGCTCAAAAACCACGCCGGCCAGAGAGGCATCTGCAAGCGGATCAATGGCTACTTGCGCCTGCGTGGGAGAATCGATATCAAAACGCTTCTGCAGCCACTTTTTTAGGCTGAGCATTATGCAACTTGCCTGTTACTGGAATTTGGCATCGGCATCGCCGAGCGCGGCGACGGCCTTGCTTATGCGCTCAAATGGCTCAAGCAAGTCAATGTTCCTGAAGAAACGCTCAATGAAGCTCTGTGTGGTCAAGATCATCTCGTCAGTATAGCTATTCGGACAAGTTACTTCGATAGCCTGAAAGCCGGGATTGGTTGATCCAACCTTGAATGACCTCACAGCTTCGTCGCCGACACTCATCTTCTCCCCTGCTCTTGTGAGCGTCACGACATAACAACCTACGTGGTCAGCAAGATGCAAATAGCCCTCATTCGCCAGAACAATCAAGGCGATATCATCGCGATTCCTGAGCTCGTGATAGAGTGGGACTCCGCAGAGCACGACGCCGATATGCGGCTCCAGAGAAGCGCCGTACAAATGCTGTTGGACCACGCTTGGTTTGACAGGGTAGGTAACGCGGAATTCTTCCGGCTTGCCTAGCTCATCAGTAACCAGTAAAGCACCTACATAGCCATGCTCGTCCTTGGTCTTCTTCAGGTCATAGAATGCGATCTTCTCAGGCATAACGACAACCCCCTAGACATTCCTCACTACATAATACACTATGTAGCATTAGACGTCAATGGCTATTTTCTGATTTCTGGCTATTTTAGCTCGGAATTCAAGGTTTTCTAGAGGCTATCTATTCAAGTATCATGAATACTGTTTCAACTGAGGAAATAGACTTATTGAAAGTGGGGGTAACGCAAAAGGGCACCGCAGTACTGCGGTGCCCCTGGCGGGAGCGACGGGACTCGAACCCGCGATCTATGGCTTGACAGGCCATTATGTTAAACCACTACACCACGCCCCCGTGACTGAGAGCATGATACCACAGATCATCGGCGGCGCCAAATCGCGGAAAAATGCGTGCTGTGCCTCTTATCTGGCCCTGTTGGACGCTCATGCCAGCTCGGCGCCGATGGGCCGGCTGAGAGATTCGCTCACCCCCTGGACGTCCAGGTTCTCGGCGATGACGACGGTGGCCTGCTCGGTGAGGGCCACGAGGCCATGCCACACGCCCGCTGCTACGCTCACGGCGCGATCCAGGCAAAAGGCGGTGATGGCGCTCTCGTCCAGGTCGCCAAGAGGCGCCACCAGCAGCACGGCGCAGCCCTCGGCGGGGGCGAACATCTCGGCGGTGTCGGGATGGTAGGCCAGGTGATCGAGGGAGCGGGCCGTCACCTTGGAGACGGCCAACCGCCAGCCGGTGGGCGCCTCGGAGCGCATGACGACGTGAAAGCCGCGCCCGCTCTCCTCCAGCTCGGGGGTCCAGGCGATGACAGCGCCAAAGGGCGCGAACGACGCGGGGGTGATGGTTTGTATGGTCAGGGTCACAGCGTTCCTCCTCGTATGAGATATGAGATCATGGGTCGCTGGGATTATGCGCGAGGACGCGGGCTGTGGCAAGGGGTTTTGTGCGGAGCTTGTCACACGGGCTATTTTTCTTGACATCTATCGCGCCGTAGGATAAAAGGGGATTGCATCCAGCACCCATGAGGAGAGGACAAGATGGAGATTCGCAAGGCCAGGGCCAGCGATGCAGAGGGGTTGGCTGCCGCCTCCAAGGCGGCGTTCGACGACGACGTGAACCATGGCGCGCCGGGCCCCGGCGGTCCCGAAGGCTATGATCTGCCGGGTTTCCAGGAGCGCATGATGGCGCTGGGCGACTATTACACGATCCTCGAGGCGGGCGAGATCATCGGGGGGATCATCGTCTTTCGCAAGCAGGTGCGCGAGTACTATTTAGGGCGCATCTTTATCACTCCTGCCTGGCAGAACCGGGGCCTGGGCAAGGAGGCGATGGCCTTTCTCTGGCGGCAATACCCGCTGGCCAAGCGCTGGACGCTGGACACGCCGGTGTGGAACGCGCGCACGCGGGGCTTTTACGCCAGCGTCGGCTTTCGCGAGATCGGCGAGGACGGCGAAGGCGGGGTGCTGTTCGAGCGGGTGATGGCCGGGCCATCCGCGCCGCCCAGCCCGCCCGGCGCCCCCGTCCCGCCGCGCCTACCGCGATAGGGCTTGATGCGCTATGGGCAAGCCTTGCGATAGCATTTGGGTATCTGCACGGAGGGTCGAGTCCGCATAGACACCACTCGCAGCAGCATCGCTGCCATACAAGATGATGGGAGGTCGGCTATTATGAACAGCACCAACTGGTTTGAACAGGTCCATCTTTCCTGGACGGACGATCCTAGCTCTACTCTGACCTTGACATGGTTCACGCCAGGTGGTGAGGATTCCGAGGTGCTGTATCGTCCCTCCGGCGCTGACACCTGGCAATCAGAACCGATGATTTGGGTGCCGGTCGATGAGACCCGTACACTGAGCCGAGCGAGCTTGCGCGGTCTACAGCCTTGCACCACCTACGAATACCAGTTGGTGATCCGGGAGGGCAAGGAACTCACGGACAAGCGGAGCCCGATCTGGACCACGCGCACCGCGCCGGCTGGGGCGGCGGATTTCACCTTTGGGTTCTTGGCTGATACAGGGCTGATCGGGCGATTGGATGGCAACGCCACCGGTACGGCCCAAGTACTGCGGGAAATCGGACTCGGTTCCAAAGTGTGTGGGATAGGTTGCGCACTTGCCACAAAAGGACTTCGGAGCCATTCTGTGGGTGTATCAAACCAACAAGAAAGGCCCCGAAGTCCATGCATATTGTCGCACGAGCGCAGGCGTTTGTCGAATCGCTTCGTCGTCTGGCCCAGCGTCGGGATATCGACTGGCGCCAGTGTCCGGCATGTAAGAGCCGCCACGTCTACCGCCATGGTACCTACACGCGACATCCTCGTATGCTGGAGGGGCGCCAGGAGTTGGCCATACAGCGCTACCAGTGTCAGGATTGTAAAGCCACTTACTCCGAACAGCACCCCGATCTACTTCCCGGCTGCTGGTATGCGCGTAGCGTACGACGATACGCCATCGATCAGTACATGCACACGCGCAGTTCGATGCGGCGAGTAGCGGAGTGGGTACGCTCGATGATCGGCAAGCAGGAGCGATGGCAGATCTGGTTCTGTCTGAGCACCCCGCCCGCAGAGGCGGATCACTGTCACTTGAGCGCCAGTACGTTGTGCCGTTGGCTGGACGAGGCCGGGCAGCGTGGAGAGCGGGACGTCGCGGGGCTATACGAGGGGATAGACAGTTCGGGACTGCTGGGGACAGATGGACTATGGGCGCGATTGCGCGGGGGAAAGGTGCGGGTGCTGCTGATGCTGAGGGACAGCGTCAGCGGGCTGCTATGGCCCCCGGTAGTGGCCGCAGGGGAGGAAGCGGCAGCCGCTTGGGCGGCGCTTTTCGCCCAGGCACAAAGGGCCGGACTGGTCGTGGAAGAGGTGGGCGCCGTGGTGAGTGATGGCGCGCAGGGGCTGTTAAGCTACCTGCGCCAGAGTCTACCACGGGTCTACCAGCAGCGCTGCATCTTTCACATCTGGCGTAACCTGGGTGGGGAGTTGGGTCGCCAGGCAGCCCGAGCGGCTGAGGGCCTGACGGGAGAAGCGGCACAACGTGCCCGAGCGTGCGTTCGCGAAGAGCTGACGGCGTTGATACATCAGGTATTGGATGCGGCGAGCTTTGAGCAGGCGGAGGAGGCCTTGGACACCCTTAAGCGCCATCCACAGGGTTCGGGGCTTTGGAAAGTGCTCAACGAGCGTTTCATTCAGCTGCTGACCCACCTGATGGAAGCCTATCGCGAGCTGGGACGCGTAACGCCGGAGTGGATGTGGCGGGACTTTCGGCTATGGTTGAGTCGAGGTCGTAACCATGGTAGTGAACGACGACTAGGACGGGCAGGGCTGATGTATACCATCTACCGCAATTTCACGCCAGCACAGATGAGGCGGGAACGAACCCGCCACTACCGCCATCCGGGCAAGAGCGCCTTAGAGGTGGCGGGAATGAACCTGGAAGGGTGTAGCTATCTGGACGCCCTGGAGGTCTAGCGCGGCAACGCCGTCAAACGTCGAGCAAAAGACAAAGACGTTGCCCCAGGCAAAATTCAGGTTCACCACGCGTTCGCAGACCTCCAGCAGCCCCGACTGTGGAACCCACACACTTTGGAACCGAGTCTGGCGAACGCCCTGGCAGAGAACTGGCACATTCCACGCTTTCTCGCGCTGTCTTTTGCGTATATACTGTTGGTAGTGGATTATGTGCAGAGCGTTTTCCCTATAAAATCCTCTGCACATAATCCATCACCAATAGTATATACGCAAAAGGCAGCGCGAGAAAGCGTGGAATGTACGTTCTCTGCAAGGTCGTTCGCCAATCCGGCTGCATGATGGTATAATCGG
>SKLG01000016.1 GCA_007123335.1 Anaerolineae bacterium
ATGGCGCCGGCCTGTCCTGTGACGCCCCCACCCTTGACCAATACGGTAATGCGATATGCGCCCTCGTTATCCGTAAGCACAAGCGGTCGCACGGCCTCGGCCATATCCACCGGTCGGCTAAAGAACTCTTCGGCCGGGCGCCCATTGATGATGAACGCCTCACCGCCCGGATAAAGCCTCACCTGTGCGGTTGCGCTCTTGCGCCGGCCAACAGCATAGTAGTACTGAGAATCCACCTAATGCCCTCCTTACTGTCTAGCCGTCGCTATGTGCGGTCGCCTAGGCATATGTCACATCCAACGGTTGCGGTTTCTGCGCCTCATGGGGGTGGGAGTCGCCAGCATAGACCTTGAGCTTGCGAATCATCGCCCTACCCAGCCGATTCTTGGGTAACATTCCACGCACAGCCAGGTAAATCACCCGCTCTGGCTGTTTGGCCAACATCTCTTGCAACGTGCGCTGGCCCAGCCCTCCCGGATAGAGAGAGTGCCAGTAGTATTTTTTCTCCAGCATTTTGTTGCCGGTGACCTCAATTTTATCCGCATTCACCACGATCACAAAGTCCCCGACATCCAGATGAGGTGAGAACATGGGCTTGTGCTTGCCGCGCAGAATCGTCGCGATCTGCGTGGCCAATCGGCCCAAGTTCTTGCCTTTGGCGTCGACGACGTACCAATCTCGCTTTATGTCCGATGCTTTTACCGCATATGTCTTCACGCCCACCAACTCCTTTCACCCCTGCGCGGCATCAGGCCTCAGCCCATCATGGTCGAGCGCAGAGCGCTACTATTTCCTTATATCGAGTCTTGATAGCTCACTCGCTCAAGGCACAAGCCACAGGCCGGCGCCCGAACCCCGCATCGAGCCAGATCACGAGATGCGAGCAGAGCGACAAACTCGTCGCGTGTCAGCATCCCACTCCCCACTTGGAGCAAAGAACCCACGATACGCCTGACCATGCCCCGCAAAAAAGCGTTGGCCTGGATCTCGAACTCGATCAGCCCGGGCCGACTCCCCGGCCGCCACCCGGCCTGGTATACACACCGCACCGTCTGGGTTCCCGTCGGTGGCTGCCCAAAGGCGGCCATATCATGAAAACCCACCAGCTCTGCCGCGGCTTCTGTCATGGCCTCCACATTCAGTGGTGATGGCACATGATGCGCAAATCGCGCCAACAACGGCGAGCGGACGGTGTTGTTATAAACCGTGTACACATACGTTCGGCTTCTGGCGCTAAAGCGCGCATGAAAGCGCTCATCGGCCGCCGCCAGATCGCGAATCGCCACGTCCGCAGGCAAGACGGCGTTCAGGGCGCGATGCAGATCACCCAAAGGATGTCTCCAGGAAACCTGGAAGCTGATGACCTGCCCCCTGGCGTGGACTCCGGCATCGGTACGTCCAGCGCCATTCACCCGCACCCCCTGCTGGGTGATGCGCTCCAGTGCCCGCTCCAGCTCACCCTGGATCGTCGCCCGATTGGGCTGTAGCTGGAACCCATGATAGTCCGTGCCGTCATACTCGACTGTTGCGCAATAGTTCGGAGCGCTCACGCCGTCTCTGGCCCTAGCTGTAAAGGTGCCCTACTACTCGACGATCTCCAACAGCGCCATATTGGCGCCATCGCCCTGACGCGGACCCAACTTGATGACCCGCGTATAGCCCCCCGGGCGCTCCGCCAGACGTGGGGCAATCTCATCAAAGAGCTTGCGCACCACCTCGCCATCGGTAAGAAGCGCCGCCGCCAGCCGTCGCTCGTGCACATCGGCCTCATCGGCCTCGCGCTTGGCATAGCCGCGCTTGGCGATGGTCACCAGATGCTCAGCCTCGGAGCGAGCCGCCAAAGCCTTGGCATGCGTAGTCGTGATCCGCTCATGGCGAAACAACTCGGTCATTAGATTGCGAAACAACGCTCGCCGGTGCGCAGAAGAGCGCCCCAAACGACGTCCAGCCACTCGATGTCTCATTGCAAACTACCCCTGTCAATCATTGCACAACGGCGATGCCGATGTGTGTCGCCAAATCAGGGCGCCAACTCGTAATCCGGCGGCAAATATCCTCTGTCGGTCATGCTCTCGACCAACTCGTCAAGGGATTTCTCGCCAAAGTTACGGATGGCGAGTATTTCGGATGCACCCTGTTCGAGGCGCTCCATGATATCCCCAACCGTCGAGAGGCCCGCGCGCTTGAGGCAATTGTAAGCACGCATGCTCAGCTCAAGCTCTTCGATGGGCACCTCGTCAAACTCTCTTGCCTCGGTCTCGATCTCTTCGATCTCGCTTACCACTGGTCTTTCAGCCTCGGTGAACTCGGCCAAAGGACTAAGGTGCTGCATAAGGATGCGCGCCGCCTCGGTAAGCGCATCACCGGGCTTGATAGTGCCATTGGTCCAGATCTCTAGCTTGAGCAGGTCATAATTGGTGATCTGCTCAATGCGTGCCGGCTCTACGCTATGGTTGACCTTGACGATGGGACTGAACACGGCATCCAGCGGAATCTGCCCAATGGGCATGTTATCGCGATCTTCGGCGGGGGCATACCCCACACCTCGCTCCACGATGAGCTCAATCTCAAGATCCGATTCAAGAGTATCCAGAGTCAACAACTGAAACTCGGGATTGACAATTTCCACATTGGACGGGGCCTCAATATCGCCGGCCGTGATCACGCTCTTACCCCGCGCCGAGACCCTCATGCGTACCTGCTCCTCACTATAGGACAGCAGGTGGATCTGCTTGAGGTTCAGAAGCAACTCGGTCATATCCTCTTTGGCGCCAGGGATCGTCGTAAACTCGTGGGGCACGCCGGTCACACGCACTGACGTGATGGCGGCACCAGGCAGCGACGACAACAGCACGCGCCGCATGGCGATGCCCAGCGTCGTACCATAGCCCCTGGCCATCGGACCTATCGCATAGCGCCCATAGTTCTGGGTGCTGGCTTCACTTTCTATTCTTGGTAATACTTGATGCAGCAAAGGGTACCTCCTTACGGACTTTTACGACGACTCGGGCCTGACTCACGGTTCTGATGACAGGCCCCGTCGCATCGTAAGCGCGCGGCTCATCGCACCGACGTCTAGCGCGAATAGTACTCGACGATGAGCTGCTCGTTCACCGGAGCATCAATCTGCTCGCGCGTCGGAAAAGCCACTACGGTGCCGCTCATCTCGCTCGCGTTGAGGCTCAGCCACTCTGGAACAGAACGGTGCTCCAGAATCTCGGCCAAATCTCGAAAGTACCCGTTGCTTTGCTTTTGCTCGCGCACGCGGATCTGATCACCCACGTTAACCAACGCCGACGGAATATCGGTCTTGACACCGTTCAGCTCAATATGGCCATGGTTGACCAACTGCCTGGCCTGGGCACGCGAGTCGGCAAAGCCTAGCCGATACACGACATTGTCCAGACGCCGCTCGAGAATGACGAGCAGGTTAAAGCCGGTCTGTCCTCGTGCCCGCAGAGCCAGATCAAAGTAGCGACGAAACTGCCTCTCCAAAACGCCATAGAAGCGTCGCGCCCGCTGCTTCTCGCGCAACTGCTGCCCATAGTCCGACTCTTGCCGGCGGAACCGAGCCTGACGTCCATGCATACCGGGAACAAAGGGGCGCCGCTCTACGGCGCACTTGGGCGAAAGGCAACGCTCTCCCTTGAGAAAGAGTTTCATTCCCTCGCGACGACATAACTTGCAGACCGACTCTTTATACCTTGCCATTGAACCTCCTAAGATAGCGGCCAGTGGCGACCCACAAAAGATCGCGACACACTTGACCGCAGCGGGTTTACGTAGATAAGAACCGGCGGGTGATCCACGTCTTCCCCGCACCCGAGTTGTGAGCCTTCAAGCTCACCCCGCCATAATTGAGAAATCTCTCCTCGCACCCAAAACGCCACGGTTGACTAGATGCGGCGTTTCTTGGGTGGGCGACAGCCGTTATGCGGCAACGGCGTCACATCGGTGATCGAGCGCACGCGCAATCCAGACGCCTGCATCTGTCGCAGAGCGGCCTCACGGCCAGGGCCAGGGCCCTTGACAAAGACATCCACCGTGCGCATGCCCATGTCCATGGCCATGCGACTGGCGGTCTCTGTCGCGGTCTGGGCCGCAAAAGGCGTACTCTTGCGAGAGCCGCGAAAATCCTGTCCCGCGCTGCGCCAACACACCACATTCCCCTCAGGGTCGGTGAAGGTGATGATGGTGTTATTGAACGTCGACTGAATATAGACTCGGCCGTGCGGGACATTGCGCCGCTCGCGACGCCCTCCGCGCCCCCGTCCTCTACCTCTGGCTCGCCCCATACTAACCTCCGATTGCTACTTTTTGGCCGCGGCCCGCTTGCGCCCGGCGACCGTCCTGCGCGAGCCACGTCGGGTGCGCGCGTTGGTCTTGGTTCGCTGACCACGCACCGGCAGGTTGCGTCGATGCCGCAAACCGCGATACGATCCAATATCCTGCAAACGCTTGATGTTCATGGCCACTTCGCGACGCAAATCGCCCTCGACCATGTACTCTCCGTCGATCACCTCACGCAGGCGCGCGATCTCGCCCTCGGTCAGATCCCGACATCGCGTCGTGGGGTCAATGGCCGTCTTGGCCAGAATCTCTTGACTACGGCTGCGGCCGATCCCATAGATGTAGGTCAGGCCGATCTCAACCTGCTTTTCGTTTGGAACGTCTACTCCAGCAATACGCGCCATACCTTAACCTCCTAGCTCTCCTCCAGACAAAACCCGGTAGAGCTACCTATCCTTGACGCTGCTTGTGTCGCGGATTATCACAAATCACGCGCACAACGCCTCTGCGTCGAATAATCTTGCACTTCTCACAACGTTTCTTTACTGCGGGACGCACTTTCATCGTCCTACCTCCCTAATCGGCTGAGCACTAGCGTTCTTGGCGCCGGGTCAATATCTCGGCGCCATCTTTTGTAATGGCGATGGTATGCTCAAAATGGGCCGACGGACAGCTATCCGCGGTGACCACCGTCCAATGATCGGACAGCACCTTGGTCTCCGCGCCACAAAGCGCCAACATCGGCTCCAGCGCAAAGGTCATGCCCGCCTCGAGCGTAACGCCGCGATTCGGAGGTCCCCAATTGGGAACATTGGGTGGCTCATGCATCTGCTGCCCGATGCCATGCCCACCATACTCACGAATCACGCTCAGACCGGCTTCTTCCGCTGCGCCCTCGATGGCATGAGAGATGGCCCCCAAACGCACCCCCGCTCGGGCCGCAGCGATGCCTGCCTCTAGAGCATGCTGTGTCGTCGCCAACAGCGACCACAGCGATTCTTCTACCTCGCCCACCGGAACGGTGAGCGCCGCATCGCCCTGATACCCCTGCCAAATGGCCCCCACATCGACGCTCACGATATCGCCCTCTTTGAGCCGCCGCGTGCTCGGGATACCGTGCACCACCTCTTCATTGATCGAGGCGCAGATGGTCGCCGGATACCCCAGGTAGCCCTTGAAAGAGGGCACGCCGCCCATGTCGCGGATGATCGTCTCGGCGATCTCGTCGAGCCGGCGGGTAGTCATACCAGGTTCGATCTGCCCCTGTAGCTCGTACAGTACCTCGGCAACGATCTGGCCAGCCCGCCTCATCAGGCTCAGTTCTTCAGCGTTCTTGACGGGCACCTTGGATCGACCACGAACCATCTACCTACGCGACCCCCCATTATACCACAAAGGCGCTCAAGAGCAAAAAAATCTAGACGATCTCTCTTGAAAGCGGCTCAACAGCCTCTCGAATATCCTGGGCCACCGCGTCGACATCTTGCTCACCATCGATATCGACCAATACGCCCCTCTCCCGATAGTAACGGATTAGCGGCGCCGTCTGCTCTTCATAGACGTTGATCCGCCGCCGTTGGGTCTCGGGGCGATCATCTTCACGCTGCTCCAGATCTCCACCGCAGGCATCACAGCTGCCGCGCACTTGCTCGGGATTGTTCTGCCGGTGATAGCTTCGATCACACTGGCTACAGATCCACCGCCCAGAAAGGCGCTCCATCAAAACCTGCTTCTCAACCTGAATGTTGAGCACCGCATCTATGCGGCGTCCCATCCGCTCAAAGAGCGCATCGAGAGCACGGGCTTGGGCCAGCGTCCGCGGAAAGCCATCTAGGATAACCCCTTGATCACAGTCGGGTCGAGTAATGCGCTCGGCCACCATGCGGATGGTAATCTCGTCGGGCACCAACTCCCCGCGCTCGATATACCCCTTGACGAGCTTGCCCAATTCGGTGTCGCTCTCCATCGCATCACGAAACAGCTCACCGCTGGATACGTGGGGCAGTGGCAGCCACGACTGCAACCGCTCCGCCTGTGTGCCCTTGCCCGAACCGGGCGCTCCCAGAAGTATAATATCCAATGCCATTATCCCAGCTTTCGGATAAACCCTTCATAGTGGCGCATAAGCAACTGCGCCTCAAGCTGCTTCATCGTATCCAACACCACGCCCACGACGATCAGCAAACCTGTGCTGGTCAACAGCATCTGGCTTGTCCCCGTGATGGGGCGCACGAGCCAGGGCAGAATAGCGATGATGCCCAAAAAGAGAGCGCCCAACAAGGTGATGCGCTTGACCACTCCATTGAGATATTCGGACGTGCGCTGGCCCGGACGAATGCCGGGGATGAATCCTCCCTGTCGTTGCAACGTCTCGGGCAGGTTCTGCTGCTGAAAGATGACGTCGGTGTAAAAGTAGGTGAACCCTACCACCAGCAAAAAGTATACGATCCAATAAAAAGCCCTGTCGGCATCAAAGGCGCGCGAGACAAAGAGCGCCAGATTACGGATGAAATCGACCTGGGCATTCACGAAATAGCTCGCGACGACGCCGGGCAGCATCATAAAGGACACCGCAAAGATCAGCGGGATCATGCCCGCCGAGTTGACCTGCAGCGGAATATGCGTGCTCTGCCCACCATAGATGCGGGTGCCGCGCACGCGCTTGGCATAGTGCACCGGGATGCGCCGCTGCCCTTCCTGAATCAGGACGATGCCCACCACGGTGATGGCCGTCACCACGGCAAAGATCAGAATGGCCCATGGGTTCGCGATCCAGAGTTGCCCCAGACGCTGTGGAATACCGGCGACGATGCCGCCAAAGATAATGATCGAGATGCCGTTGCCGATTCCTTCTTCATCGATCAGCTCGCCGAGCCAGATGGCGAACATGGTCCCAGCTGTCAACGTGGCCAGCGTAGCCAGAGTCGGCAGCCAGGTGCCAGCGCGGAATCCAAAGTTGCGGATCACCGGCCCGGTAACGCCCGATGCCTGCGCCAACAGGGACGTCTGACTAAAGCCCTGCAGCGCCGCCAATGGAATGGTCAGCAGGTGGGTATACATGTTGAGCTTTTGCCTGCCAGCCGCGCCTTCTCGCTGCAACGCCTCCATCTGCGGGATGATAGGCGTCAAGAGCTGCAACACAATCTGTGCTGTGATAAAGGGGTAAACCCCCATGGCCAGCACCGAAAAGTTGGACATCGCCCCGCCAGAGAACATGTCCAGCAGCCCCAAGAGCTGGCTCTGGCTGAACACGATGCGCAGCGCTTCCACATCCACACCCGGAACTGGGACGTGCGCCGCCAGGCGATAGATCACCAGGATCACCAGGGTAAAGATGATTTTTTTGCGCAGATCGGGCAGTTTGAATGCGTTAGAGACGGCTTGTAGCATCTGTCTCTCCCTCAAGCTCCTCGTTCATGACACATTGGGCGCAGCCACTCGCGGCATGCGCCACCCCACAGAAGGAATCAGATCGTCTCGCAGGTGCCGCCGGCTTCTTGGATCTTGGCCAGCGCCGACGCGGAAAAGGCGTTGGCTCGCACCGTCAGAGCTATCCTGATCTTGCCCTCGCCCAAAATCTTGACCGGCTGTTCGGCATCTCTGACCAGGCCAGAGGCGATCAGGACATTGGGATCGATCACCGATTCGGCCGGGAAATCGGCCAAATCACGTACGTTGACCACATAATACTCGACGCGGTTCGGCGGGTTAAACCCTCGCTTGAGCGGCAATCGTCGCACCAGCGGAAGCTGGCCACCTTCAAAATAGGGCTTGCCCCCGCGCCCAGAGCGTGCATTCTGGCCCTTGGTGCCATAGCCCCCCGTCTTGCCCTGGCCGGCGGCAATACCGCGACCACGGCGCTTGCGAGAGCGCTTGGCGCCATCAGACTGGCGCAGTTGATGTAGCTTCATGCGTCTACCTCTTGAACTTCTACGAGATGGCGTACTTTATAGACCATCCCTCGAATCACCGGGGTATCCTCTTGCTCGACCACCTGTCCCAGGCGGCGCAAGCCCAAGGCCTCCACGGTGCGCTTTTGTTTTTTCGAGTAGCCGATCGCGCTCCTGACATACTTGATCTGCAATTTACTGCACATCGGACACACTCCTCCAAGGCGGCAGCAATTCCTCAATCGGCTTGCCGCGACGCCGCGCTTGCTCCTCGATGCTCTGGAGCTCGCCAAGCCCCTTGAAGGTCGCCATCACGACATTGAAAATATTGTCGCTGCCCAGTGACTTGGCAAGGATATCCTTGACTCCCGCCACTTCGACGACGGCGCGAACGCCGCCCCCGGCGATAACGCCGGTACCAGGCGATGCGGGCTTCATCATCACCTGCGCCGCACCATACTTGACCATCACTTCGTGGGGAATCGAGCTGCCCAGTAGGTTCACTGGCATCATCGCCTTGCGGCCACGCTCAAAGGCTTTGCGGATGGCGCTGGGCACATCCCTGGCCTTGCCGACACCCACTCCAACACGTCCCTTACCGTCGCCAACTACCACCAGCGCGCGGAAACTGAAACGACGCCCGCCCTTGACCACGGTCGAAACGCGGCTGATATGTACGACGCGTTCTTCGAGTTCATCACCCTCGTCGCCGTACCCTCTGCGATCACTTTGTCTTGCCATCACATTACTCCTCGTCTCGTTGCCTCAGCGGGCGCCACAGCGGGGACCATCTAGAACTGGAGCCCGGCCTCACGCGCAGCCTCGGCGAGCGCCTTGACGCGCCCATGATACTGGTATCCGCCTCTGTCAAAGACTACCTGGGAGACGCCGCCGGCCAATGCGCGCTCGGCGAGCACCTGTCCCACTATTTTGGCGGCCTCGGACTTTTTCA
>SKLG01000350.1 GCA_007123335.1 Anaerolineae bacterium
CCTCGTCTGCTGCTGGCGAGGGGGCGCCGCTCTTTGGAGCGCCTTGCTCCCGCTCTGGAATCTTGATCCGCGAGATCAGCGCGACGCTGGTCAGCCCGCCGAACAGCCCCACAGCGTACATCCACTGATAGTTGCCCGGAAAGGCGCCACGGTCGAGCGCCAACCCGAACAGATAGACTAGCGGCGCGATGGTAGCGCTGCTGAGGATGCTGCGCCAGGCCAGCACCGTGGCCCGCGATCGCTCGGGGATCACGTCGGAGAGCATCGGGCTCCAGCCGGTGGTAAAAAAGACCGAGGGCGCCGTGATCGCCACCAGGATGCCCACCGTGAGCTCGGGCAGCAGGTTGGCCAGCAGCAGCGGCAGCGCCAGGATGCCCAGATAGCCAGAGCGGGCCAGGAGCAGGCTGCCGACGATCCACGGCCCGTGGCGCGTTTTGCGCTCGAGCACCCGCGCCGAGGGCAAATAGAGGGCGACGGCCACCAGCGCCGGGATGGAGGAGAGCAGGCCCACCAATTCCCGCGAGCCGCCCAGCCGCAGGATATAGGCGCTGTTAAAGGATGCCGCTGCGGACAGCAACCCCGCAAAGACGACCTCAATATAGAGGTAGAGGATATTGCGTCCGCTCTCCATTTGCCACATCAAGGAGAACTCGTGTCCAAAGGATTGCAAACGTCGGATGAGAAACATGGATGCCGTCCCTTTCTGGTGCCGGTGATGAGCGTCGCCAAGTATAGCATGCACGGCGCCCTGGCAAAAAGAGGCGGCCTCACTGCCATGCGCCTCGCTTGACATCCACCAGCGCCGTTCTTATACTCGCCTTCCGCGTCCATGAATCATCATGTGCATCTTCACAGGGAGCGGGCGACCGCGCTACCGAGCCCCTGAGGGAGATGGCTCCTACCGGTTTATGAGGAGAAGCGATGTCCCTTGTGCAGATCGAACCGATTGAAGATGGCACGATCACCTTTGTGCCCGGTTTTCAGGCCGCCGGGGTGGCGTGTGGGCTCAAAAAGACTGGCGCGCTCGACCTCGCGCTGCTCTACTCCCCGCATCGTTGTGTGGGGGCTGCGTTGTTCACCACCAACGCCTTTAAAGCGGCGCCGGTGGTGTACGATCAGCGCTTGATCTGCGACAACCCCGAGGGGCTACGCGCATTGGTGATCAACAGCGGCTGCGCCAACGCCTGCACTGGCGAGCAGGGGATGCGCGACGCACAGGCCACCGCCGATGCCCTGGCCGAGTTGATGGGCCTCGACCCCGATGGGGTCCTGCTCATGTCCACCGGCGTCATCGGCCAGCTCTTGCCCATGGACAAGATCTGCCGCGGATTGCAGATGGCGGCGCAGAGCATCGCCCCCACCCTCGATGCCGGACACGACGCCGCCCGGGCCATCATGACCACCGACACCCGCCCCAAAGAGGCTGCGGTGCGCGTGCGCATGGCCGGCAGCGAGTACGCCATCGCCGGCATGGCCAAGGGCGCCGGGATGATCCATCCCAACATGGCCACCATGCTCAGCGTCATCGTCACCGATGTGGCCATCACCGCCGGGCTGGCGCAAAAGGCATTGAGCGAGGCCACCGAACAGAGCTTTAACATGATCACCGTCGATGGCGATATGAGTACCAACGACACGGTGCTCCTGCTCGCCAACGGCCAGGCCGACATGCCGCTCATCGTCGATGAGGATTCCGAGGCGTATCGCGGCTTCTTGCAGGCACTGACCCATTTGGCCACGGCGCTGGCTCAAGGGCTGGTGCGCGATGGCGAGGGCGCCACTCGCTTTATCGAGGTGGTGGTCGAGGGCGCGCGCTCCCGCGCCGAGGCCAAGCAAGTGGCCATGTCGGTGGCCAAGTCGTCGCTGGTCAAGACCGCCATCTATGGCCAGGATGCCAACTGGGGGCGCATCGTCTGCGCCGTGGGCTATAGCGGGGTGGATATTATCGCCGAGCGGGTGCGAGTGTGGCTCGACGAGTTGGAGCTGGTGCGCGATGGCGGCCCCTATCACATCGACGAGGAGCGCGCCAGCGAGATCCTGGCCCAGCCCGATATCCCCATTCGCATCGATCTTGGCATGGGCGAGCGCACGGCGACGGTATGGACCAGCGATCTATCCCACGACTATGTGAGCATCAACGCCCACTATCGCACCTAATGTTGAAAAGTGATTGACACGGACTGGGCGCGAGACTATGATCAGAACATGATGGGACCGCCGCACGATGTCGCCATAGAGTCCACCCTTATAAGCTAGAGGAGACGCAACGAACATGGGTTCCATAGCCTGCCCAGCCACCATCGACATCACCACGCCGACCACCGTGCCCTATTGGGCTCTGCTCGAGCGGGAGCTGCTCCGCGCCCAGGCCGTGGCCTGCGAGCACTTTTTCGACCACTATTTCGACGAGCGCGGCTATCTGCTTTGCTACCCGCGCTGGGGTGGCGACGATGGCCCCGATGATGCCGCAGAGAATCTGCTGAACTGGCCCATTCTGCACGCCCTTGGCGCGTCCGATGTGGTCCGGGACCTTTATCGTCAAGGCTGGGAAGGTCACCTGCGCCAATACACCGAGGCCAAGACCGTCGAGGTGCCCATGGCCCGCGATGGCATGTACTACAAAGAGTTCCCCGTCATGTTCGATTGGTTCCATCACGGCGAGAGCTATGCCGTCATCGTCCTGCAGGGCCTCTCCGAGCCCGACGATCGCAAGCTACGCGAGCGCATGCAGCGCTATTCGGGCTTTTACATGGGGGAAGATCCTCAGGCGCCCAACTGGGACCCCGAGCACAAGATCATCCGCAGCATGATGAACGGCAGCCGCGGCCCCATGCTGCGCAAGGCCACCGGCTTGGACTGGGCCGGCGATCCCTTTGAGGTCGAGGGGCGCTTTCGACTGGGCCATGGCGAGCACACCTACCAACAAGTGGTCGAGCATTTCAAGGACTATAACGACGTCGTGGGCGACCATCCGCTCAACCTGGGCGCCACCAGCATGGCCTTTTGCGCCTATGCCCTCACGGGAATGGAAAAGTATCGAGACTGGGCTCTCGAGTACATCGACGCCTGGGCCGAGCGGAGCGCCGCGAACGGGGGCCTCATCCCCACCAACATCGGCTTGGATGGCACCATCGGCGGCGAGGTCGACGGCAAGTGGTACGGCGGCGTGTACGGCTGGGGATTCAGCGTCATCGATCCCGCGACCGGCGAGGTCGCGCACCGGCCTGGGTTCCAATCGCGCTGCGCCTATGGCTTTGGCAACGGCCTGCTTCTCAGCGGGGATATGCGCTATGTGGACGTCTGGCGCACCGTGATCCACAAGGTGCGCGAGAACGCTCAGGAGATCGACGGCCAGTTGCAGTACCCTTACTCTTACGGAGACGAGGGCTGGTATAACTGGCAGCCGCACCCCTTTGCCCATGGCGCCATGGAGATCTACTACTGGTCGATGGACCCAGAGGACCGCAAGCTCATCCCAGCGCACGAGGCATCCGCCACCACCGGCGATGAGCAGCCGAGCTACCCCAACCATTGGCTCGACTTTTTGGAGGGCTCACGGCCGGACTATGCTGCGGAGGCGCTCGCCTTTGATCTGGAAAGAGTGCGCCGCAAGATGGAGCTGATGCGCGCCGACACCTCGACACCCGACACACGCCTGTCGGATGATATGAACCATATGAACCCGGCCACCACCGATGCCCTGATCCAGCTCATGCTGGGCGGCCTGCCCACCGGGCGGACGGGCTATCCGCTCCATTGCCGCGTGCGCTACTTTGATCCGGAGCGCCGCCGCGCCGGCCTGCCGGAGGACGTGGCCGCGTTGGTGGAGCGCATGACCGCCGACGAGACCACGCTGCAACTCGTGAATATCAACCAGACCGAGGCGCGTACACTCATCGTGCAGGGCGGCGCTTACGGCGAGCACCAGATCGAGAGCGTCACTCTGGACGATCAGACGGTAGCGGTGGACGCCCGCACCTTTGCGCTTACGCTGGCCCCCGGCGCCGGCGCCTGTCTGTCCCTGCGCATGAAGCGGTATGCCAACCTGCCCAGCTTGGCCTTTCCCTGGGCGTAGGGACTAGATGCACCTATAGGGATCGTGATTGGGAGTCACGATCCCCGCTCTGCCTTTGGCGGTCTGCCGATCTCATCGCGCGCGGGGCACAAGATGTTCCGCCGCTGTGGACTCCAGCGCTAGTGCCGGCCGAGCATGCGCACGGCTAGCTCGGCGTACACCCGCGCTGCCGCGTGCAGGTCGGCCACGCGCACCTGGTCCTCGACGGTGTGGGTGTAGCGCTCCTCGCCGGGGCCAAAGCCGATGGTGGGAATCCCCGCCACCCCGGCGGTATAGACGCCGTCGGTGGAGAACTCCCACCGGCCGAGCTGGGGCACATAGTTCAGGGTGCTCTCGATGGTCCGCGCGGCGGCAACCAGCAGCGGCTCATCCTCCGACGTCGACCAATAGGGGAACACCTGGCGGATCTCGGACGCGTACCCGGTATAGCTCGTGCAGCGTTCCACCGGCACTTCGACCGTCGCCCGCACTCCTTCGCGAGTCAGAATGCGACGGACCTCGGCCAGCGCCGTGGTCTCGGTGTCGCCCACCGTCAGCCGCCGGTCGATGTACAGCGTGCAGCGATCGGGCACGGCGTTGCGGCTGCCCGAGGTGCTGTGGATGTCGGTCACGGCGATGGTGCCCTTGCCCAAAAAGGAATCACGGTTGAGCTGCAGCGACAAGAGTTCCAGGCCCACCACCAGCCGCGCCGCCTCATAGATGGCGTTGATGCCACGGTGTGGCGCCGCCGCATGGCAGGACTTGCCCTGCACCTGCACGCGGATCTCCATCCGCCCCCGCTGACCGCGAGCAAGCTGCAAGTTGGTGGCCTCGCCCAATACGACCCAATCGGGGCGTAGCCCCTCCGTCTCGACGATGTGGCGCATGGCCAGGCCCTCGCAGGGTTCCTCCTGCACCACGGCCACGACGCACAACTCTCCGTCGAGGGCCACTCCTGCGTCGATGAGCGCCTTGCCGGCATAGACCATGCTCGCCAGCGCGCCCTTCATATCCGACGCCCCCCGGCCATAGAGCACGCCATCGATGATCTCCCCGCCAAAGGGGTCCCGTGACCACTCGTCCGGATCGCCGATATCCACCGTGTCCATGTGCCCATTATAGAGCAACCTGCGCCCACCACGTTCAGAGCCATCGCCGTGAGCCTGGAGCACGCCGATGACGTTGCCCATGCGATCGACTGTCACCGAGTCATAGCCGATGGCGCGCATCTCCTGGGCGATAAGCGCCGCCACCTCGCCTTCCCGCATGGAGAGGCTGGGCGTGCGCACGAGCTGCTGGGCAAAGCGGGTCATCCCGTCGCGATCGATGGCAAGTGTGGGCATGGCGGGATTCTTTTTCCTCCTTGGGCTCGATAGTCCGGCTCAGTAGGCGCCTGATCCCAGAACCACCGTGGGGATCGTCTTGACCAAGATGGCCAGATCCAGAATGGGCGACCAGTTCTCAATATAGTAGACGTCGAGCAACACCATCTCGTCAAAGCTCAGATCGCTGCGGCCGCTGACCTGCCACAGCCCGGTGATGCCGGGGGCCACCTCCAGCCGCTGATGGTGCCAGGGCTCGTATTCCTGCACCTCGCTGGGCAGGTTGGGCCGCGGCCCGATCAGGCTCATATCGCCGACCAGTACATTCCAGAACTGCGGCAGCTCGTCCAGGCTCGTGCGCCGCAAAAAGCGCCCGACGCGAGTCTGTCGGGGATCGTTGCGCATCTTGAACCAGGGGCCGTCGGCCTCGTTCTGCCGGCGCAGCTCTTGCAAACGCGCCTCGGCGTCGGCGCACATGGTGCGGAATTTCAAGCAGGTGAACTCTTGACCGCCGCGCCCGACGCGGGTCTGGCGAAAGATCACGCTCCCCGGCGAGTCGAGGCGGATGGCCAGGGCGGTGACCAGCAGCATCGGCGATAACAGGAAGAGCGCCGTGCCTGCCACCAGCACGTCCATGAGCCGCTTGAATAGCGCTTGCCAGTTGCGCAGCGCCGGCTCGCAGACGCTCAGCAGCGGGATGCCGTCGAGATTGTCCACCACCACCCGGCTCAGCGTCATCTGGAACAGGTCGGGGACGATGTGCATCAAGACCTTGGCCTGCTCGCACTGCTGGGCGATGGAAAGGATGGTGCGGTGGGATACCCAGGGCAGGGTGACGATCACCTCATCGACGTGGTGCTGCCCAATGACCTCGATCAAATCCGAGGTGGAGCCCAACGCCGGGTAGCGGCCGATGCGGGTATTGGGCACATCCTGCTCCTCGGTGTCGTCCTCCACAAAGCCGACGATCTGATAGCCCAGCTCAGGGCGGGCCACCACAGCGCGCATCACCGAGCGCGCCGTCTCGTCGGCGCCGACGATGAGCACTCTTCGCACGCCGATGCCTCGTCGCCGGCGATGGACGGTGGTCACCCGCTCGACCCCTCGGCTGAGGCTCAACAGCACCACGATGATGATCCCCGCATAGCCAAAGATTAACCGCGAGTAATAGCTGGGCGTGGCCAAAAAGACGATGACGATCATCGTCGCGATGCCGCTCACCGTGCCGCGCAGCACGATCCACAGCTCGTCGAACAGGCTCCGGCCGCGCACCGAGCGGTAGGCGCCTTCGATCCAGTAAACGACAGGGAGGATGGCCACCAGCGCCAATACACTCGGTATATACACCACAAAGGGCACAAAATAGGCCGGCTCGATCTCGCGAATCCATTGCAGCCGATAGCGCACCCAATAAGCGCCGACGAAGGAGAGCACAATGAGCGCCATGTCGATGAGCGGCTTGATCAGCCCCCAGGAAGGGGCTTGGGGCGCTAGTCTGCTGAGCCAGGGGAGCGGGCGCACCGTATGCATTTCAGAGGCCGGTTGGCTAGGCATGGGCCGCCCCCTGGGAAAGCACCCGGTGATAGGCCGCCGAGGTGCCCTCGGCGCAGGCGCGCCACGAAAAAGAGGCCGCCCGCTCCAGGCCAGCGTGCCGTAGCCTCTCGTGCAGAGCGTGATCCCCCAGCACTTGCTCTATGGCCTGGGCCAGCGCCTGGGCGTCGTGCGGATCGACGAGCAGGCCGGCGTCGCCCACCACTTCGGGCAGCGACGACACATTGGAGGTGATGACCGGCGTGCCGCAGGCCATGGCCTCCAGCGGCGGCAGGCCAAAGCCCTCATAGAAGGAGGGGTAACAAAAGAGATCGGCGGCGCTATACCACAGCGGCAGCTCCTCCGCCGCCACATAGCCCGTAAAGCGTACCGCATCTTGCAGACCCAAACGCTCCACCGTCGCGTATACCTCGTCATAGAGCCAGCCCTTGCCCCCGGCGATGACCAGCGTGTGGGCGATCCGCCCCGCGCGATAGAGCTGGCCATAGGCTTCGATGAGCGTGGGGATGTTCTTGCGCGGCTCCAGCGTCCCTAGAAAGAGGATCATCTCCCTCGGCAGGTCATGACGTTGGCGAAAGGCCTCCAGCGCCTCCTCGTCGGTCGCCGGCGCCAGCTCTTCATCGATGCCGGCGTGTACCACCACCACTCGCTCCTCCGGCGCGCCAAGCAGCTCGATCAGGTCTCGTCGCGTGCTCGCCGAGTCGGCGATGACCGCCTGGGCGCGGGCCAGCGTCCAGCGGGTGAACTGCTGAAGATACATTCGTTTGGCGCGGGTGAACATCTGCGGATAGCGCACAAAGCTCAGATCGTGCACCGTCACCACCAGCGGGCAGGCGACGATCATCGGCCCCACATTCACCGGGGCGTGCAAGAGATCGAGCCGCTGGCGACGCGCAGCCAGGGGCTGACAGACCTGCTCCCACGCGATGCGCGCCGGTGGGGACGTCGTCGCCCACGGCGACACCGCCGCGCGCCACGGCGGCGCGCATAGCCGCCCATCCGGCACAAAGGCGACATACTCATTGCCGGGGTCCACGTAGGGCAGATGAGCCAACAGCTTGGCGATATAGCGACTGACGCCGGCGCTGCGGTAGGTGTCGTGGGAGGATAGCAGGTGTGCGTTGAGTCCTATGCGTGGCATGGCCTCGCCTTACTCGGCATCGGAATATAGCGAGGGCATTATACCATCCCGAGCGAGTGGGGCAAGTAGCGGCTGCAAGTAATCGCTGAACGAGTTCGAGCTGAATGCGGGCTGGCTTGTTGACCTTCCAAGAGCCTGGTATGATTACAGGAACTGAGATTGGTAGTCTGTATCAAGATACCCTCAATCATGGAGGAAGCCGATCATGGAGCTGTCGTCTCGCAAGGTCGCCATCCGCCAGACGACAGCCCTGCTCGCCTCTATGGACGCCAGAGTCGTATCTCGCCCAGACATGAAATTTGGACCGTACAAAGAAAAAATGCGTCCGAAAACGCATTTCTGTCGATCCATCTAATACGTTTTAACGTATTTTAGCATCTCAGCCTGTGAATTCATTCACAGGCTGCCGCTTTCCATTGTTTATCTCAGGCGGAGAGGGCGGGATTCGAACCCGCGAGGCGGTTAGCCTACACGATTTCCAATCGTGCGCACTCGGCCGGACTATGCGACCTCTCCGTATATCCGTGGCCTCTCGCCCACAGACAATACAAGTATAGCATAGCTATAGACTAATATCAAAAAGTAGGCAGCGCTCCCGCCTTTTAACAGCAGCTTGTATCTTCCGGTCAAGAGGCGGCTCAACGGACGGAGGGATTCCGCATGAACGTCAAACAACGCTATCTGGCCACCTACCATCACCGGCCGACGGACCGCGTTCCCGTCGCCCTCTCTTATTTTCACGCCGGCTTTGTCCGCAAGCATTTCCCGCCACCGGCTCCGGACGAGGACCCCATTGAGGCTGGCATTCAGCGTCAGCTCCGCTATGGCTTTGATCCTCATCAATATGTGCGCGGCACCGGCAGGGATTGGTTCCTGGCCCAGCCCGATCGTGGCTGCGAGACGCCGGCCTACCTCGACGCCGCCGAGGGCTGGCAGGTTACCGAGGAGATAGCCCGACACGAGGGGACGATCCGCACCGAGTACACGATCAAGACCCCCGGCGGCGCGCTCTCGTGCATCCGCGTGCAGACGCCCGACGATTTC
>SKLG01000349.1 GCA_007123335.1 Anaerolineae bacterium
AAAGGCCTGCACCTCGCGCACCCCCGAGATATTCTCCTGCAGCTCGGCGCTCACCTGGCCGATGGTCCGGCGCGTCTCGCGGAAGGCCTGCCGCGCCCGCCGGGAAAAGCTGATGGTCACGGCGACGATGAGCGGCAGCACGGCGTAGGAGGCCAGCGCCAGCCGCCAGTTCAGCGCCAGCATGGAGATGATGATGCCGATCATGACCAGGCTCATGCGCACCAGCCGCAACAGCTCGGGGCCGAACATCTGGTTGATGACCTGGGTGTCGTTGATCAGGCGGCTCATCAGGTCGCCGGCCTCGTGCTCGTCGAAAAAGCGCAGCGGCAGACTCTGCACCTGCTCCAGGATCTGGGCGCGCATCTGTAATAAGATGCGCTGCGACATGCGCACCAGCACGCGGAACTGGATCATGTTCAGCAGCCAGGTGAGGGCGTAGGTAGCCAGCAATAACGCCATGACCGTCGCCAACCCCTGAGAGCGAGGCGTCCCCTCGGGCACGAGCCAGCGCAACCAGCCCACCTGGCGGCCCTCGGCGGCGATGAACTCGTCCACGGCGACGCCGATGAGGTAGGGGCCGGTCAGATCGATCATTGTGCTCAGGATGATGATCCCCGCCATCACCAGCAGCCGCACCTTGAACGGCGCCAGGTAGGGCGTCAACCGCCTGACGACGCCGCGCACATCCTTGGGCTTGCCCTCAGCGACGCCTATCCCCCGTCGGCTCATGATCGCACCTCCGCCGAAGACGCGGGTGAGACACCCGCGCCCCCATCACCCTCCATCTCGACGCCACCATCGCCACCCACTTGAACGCCTTCCTGGGGCGCGGGCGTCTCGCCCGCTCTGCTGTCGTCCTGGAGCTGCGAGCCCAGGATCTCCACGTATAGGCCGCTGGTGGCCACCAGCTCCTCGTGGGTGCCGCGTGCGGCGATCTCGCCATTCTCCAATACCAGGATCTGGTCGGCGTCGCGCACCGTGGCCACCCGCTGGGCGATGACGAAACTGGTCCGCGGCGCCGCATTCGATGCCGTTCCCGACCTGCCCATCAGCCGCTCCAGAGCGATCTGGATGCGCCGCTCGGTGGCCAGATCCACGCTCGACGTGGCGTCGTCGAGGATGAGGATGCGCGGATCGAGGAGCAGCGCCCGAGCGATGGCGATGCGCTGCTTCTGCCCTCCCGAGAGGGTCACCCCGCGCTCGCCCACCCGGGTGTCATAGCCGTTGGGGAAGCGGACGATGAAATCATGGGCCTCCGCCGCCTGGGCCACCTCGATGATCTCCTCCTCCGTGGCCTCGGGTCGCCCAAAGGCGATGTTGTCGCGGATGGTGCCCTCGAACAGGTTCGTCTCTTGCAGCACGAGACCGATCTGCTCGCGCAGCGACTCGAGGGTCACGTCGCGCACGTCATAGCCATCCACCGTCACCCGCCCCTCGGTCACCTCGTAAAAGCGGGGGATGAGATTGATGATCGTCGACTTGCCCGAGCCGGTGGCGCCCAACAGCGCCACGGTCTCGCCGGGCTCGGCCACAAAGCTGACCTCCTTGAGCACCGGCTCGCCGCCGCCATAGTAGCGAAAGGTCACATCCTCAAAGGCCACCCGCCCCTTGAGGGGAGGTAGCTCGATGGCGCCCTCTTTTTCGACCACCTCCGACTGGGCGTCCAGGATCTCAAAGATGCGGGTCGCTGACGCCGACGCCGAGGACATCATCGCGATAATCATGCCCATCATCAGCACGGGGAAAAAGGCCATCATCAAATAGCTGGCAAAGGCCACCAGCTCGCCCACGGTGAGCATCTCGTTGATGACCTGCAACCCGCCCACCCAGTAGATAGCCAGCGTCGCCACGTTGGCCACGCCAAAGATGGTGGGAAAGGCCAGCGAGAGGATGTTGTTGATCTGGATATTGATGTCATAGAACTCTTGGTTGGCGCGCTCATAGCGCTGGGCCTCGTGCCCCTCGCGCACAAAGGCCTTGATCACCCGCACGCCGGCGAAATTCTCCTGCAGGATCGTGTTTAGCGCCGCCAACCGCTGTTGCGCCTCTTTGAACAACGGCATCGCCTTGCCGGCAAAGAGGCCGAAAAAGGCAAAGGTGATGGGGATTACAGCGACGACGACGAGCGCCAGCCGCCAGTTCAGCGTAAAGAGGAGCACGATCGAGCCCACCAGCATCAGCAATGCCGAGAGGAACATGATCGACCCGCGCCCGACGAACATCTGCACCTGCTCGACATCGGAGGTCGCGCGGGTCAGCAACTGGCCGGTGTGGGTCTGATCGTGATAGCCAAAGGAAAGCGACTGAATCTGGGCATAGAGGACGTTGCGCATCTCATAGGCCGCGCCGTGGGCCACGCGCGCCGCCAGCGCCCCTTGCAGGAACTGAAAGACGGCCCGCGCCAGGGCAAAGCCGACCATCGCCAAGGCGAGGCGGATGATCACGGCCATGTCCTGCTGCACGATGCCTTGATCGATGATCATCTGCGACAAGAGGGGGATGACCAGCATCGATCCGGAGGCGATGAGCAGGCAGAAGAACGCGGCCAGGGCCTTGGGCCAGTAGTTTTTCAGAAAACGTAGCGCGCGAAACAGGTTTTTCATTGAGCAAACATCCTACAATACCCAAAAGGGCTGGACAAGAAACCGTAAAGGGGTTCAAGGGATGCAGACGGATATGCGGTGGTTCACACGATCCTGCCACCCACAAGGATGGACCGGAATGCCATTTCTGGCAAATACGCCAAACTCTCGACGGACTAGCGGCGCTCCGTCAAGAGGCGCTGCATATTTTCATGCGTCAACAGGTCGGCCTCGGCGCTCTGCTCCAAAAAGGGGCGCACATCGGCCTGGACGTGGCCCCAGTCCGTGTCGGCAAGTCGCCGTGCCACGGCGTCTGGCCAGGTCTCCTCGGTGAGCGGCTCCCCCGTCCAGCCGGTCTGCGCCAGAGCGTTGTTGAGCAGCGTCAGGTTCGGCCCAGGCCACTGGGGATCGCTCAGATACCAGAACAGATCGTAGAGATCGCGCCCCTTGGTATAAGGACGCTGTAGCACGGCGTGCAACTTGCCGGCCAGCAACGACGGTCGATCGTGGTGCTGTAGATGCAGGAGCACATAGCGGCGCACCACCGTCGTGGCCAGGCCGACGCCGACGGGGGGATGGGTATCCACCTCCAGCTTGATGGCCAGGGTCTCGTCGCGGTGAGGAGACAGGCCCAGCTCATTGTACAGGCCGCGAAAGCGCAGCCAGGCGCTGTGCACGGTGCGACGGTCGTTCAGCCGAACATCCAGGCCATAGCCCTCGCTCTCCAACTCGCCGGAGACCCTGTGTAGCCAGTCGCGCAGAGCGTACGCCTCATCATCGCGCTCCAGGCTGAAATCAAGATCCTCCGAGTAGCGTGGCGTGCGGTAGAGAAAGCGGAGCGCGGTGCCGCCATGAAAGGCCAACGGGATCATGGCCCCGCCGCGTTGCAAGCCGGCCAGAATGCGCGCCTGCAAATACTCACGGGCCACGTTGCGACCATGGCCTGGCGTCGGTGCCTCTTGCACCAGGCTGGCCAGATATTCTTTCATAACGGCTCCCAATCGCGATCCTGATCTTGCGCCAAGTCGATGATGCGCCGGGCAGCGCGGCCCAGCTTGGGGCTGCCGCTCTCTTCGGCCAGGCGGACCAGCACGTCCCTATCGAGCCGATCGAGATTGCTCAAGCGCAGCTCCGCCAGATAGGCCGGAGCGTCCGCGCCAGGCTCCAGATACACCAGATCGAGCAGCGCCTTTTCGGAGCTGGCGACAAAGGCGCGTTGGCCCTCGGCCACTTTTACCTGTCGATAGCCGTGGAACCAGGCCATCTTGATGTGGCGAAAGAGCATATCGCCCAATGGCGTGCGCCAGCGTCCCGGCCGCGCCGTGGTCACGCTCGTGACTACCGGCGTGTACTCGGGGATCAGTCCATAGTGGGCCAATGCCGACTGCAAACTGACATAAGAGCCCTGCACCAGGGCGTTGGCCACCACAAAAGGATGGGGCTTGACCTTCTGATAGGGCGGCGCCAACACATAAACGCCGCGACGCAACTGATAAAGGCGCCCCGCCTTGACCCAGCGCGAGAGCTGACGCCGCACATTGGCCGCATCCACGTCCCCGGCCAGCAACAACGCCGATTCGAATACCGGCTCGTCGCCTACCATATCCAAAAGCTCGTCAAATTCCATGGCAATATATTGCCATAAATGGCAACTTATTGCAACAAAATCGTTGGCGCCTTTCTCTCACCTTCAACCCTTCGGTCGCATATTCCGGTCAAAATGCATGCGCGCATTTGCAACCCTGAGGCCTGCGCGGTGTCATATAGAATAGCGATTCATGATCAGTCCGTATGCATGATGAAATCTGCCCTAAGGAGGCATTGAGTGATGCGTGTTCTACTTCTGTATCCCGAGTTCCCCGATACGTTTTGGAGTTTCAAGCACGCCCTGCGCTTTATACGTAAAAAGGCCTCGTTCCCGCCGCTGGGCCTGATCACCGTGGCCGCCCTCTTGCCTGAGGAGTGGGAGCTGCGCCTGGTGGATATGAATGTGCAGCCGCTGCGCCAGCGCGACATCGAATGGGCCGATCAGGTCTGGATCAGCGCCATGGTGGTGCAGCGCGATTCAGCGCGCGAGATGATCCACCGTTGCCGCCAGGCCGGCGTCACGGTGGTGGCCGGCGGCCCGCTGTTCATGGGCGAGCATGCCGATTTCCCCGAGGTGGACCATTTTATCCTCGGCGAGGCCGAGGTTTCGCTCCCGCCCTTTTTGGCGGATCTCGCGCAGGGCAACGCCAGGCGCCTCTATGAGGCGGCCGAGTTTCCCGACATCTCCCAATCGCCCGTCCCCCGCTGGGACCTCATCGATTTCAAGCAATACTCGTCGATGTGCATCCAGTTCTCCCGTGGCTGCCCCTTTGATTGTGATTTCTGCAACATCACGGCCATGTTTGGCCACCGCCCACGGGTCAAGACGGCGCAGCAGATCATCGCCGAGCTCGATGCCATGATGGCGTTAGGCTGGCGAGACAGCGTCTTTTTCGTCGACGACAACTTTATCGGCAACCGTCGCGTGCTCAAGAACGAGATCTTGCCGGCGCTCATCGAGTGGCGCCGGGGCAAGCCCGGCCTGGGCTTTCAGACCGAGGTATCGATCAACCTGGCCGACGACCCCGAGTTGATCCAGATGATGGTCGATGCCGGGTTCGACAAGCTCTTTGTGGGTATCGAGACGCCGGATGAGGACAGCCTGGCCGAGTGCAACAAGTTCCAGAACCAGGGCCGCGATCTGGTGGCTTGCGTCCAAACGTTGCAGCGCGCCGGCATGGAGGTGCAGGGCGGGTTCATCGTCGGCTTTGATAGCGACACGCCCTCGATCTTTCAGCGGCAGATCGAGTTCATCCAGCAGAGCGGCATCGTCACCGCCATGGTCGGCCTGCTCCAGGCGCCCCATGGCACGCGCCTCTATGAGCGCATGAAGCAGGAGGGCCGGCTGTTGGGGAGCACCTCGGGCAACAACACCGACGACACGATGAACTTTCGGCCCAAGATGGACCCCGACCTGCTCCATGAAGGCTATCGGCGCATCGTGACCACCATCTATGCGCCCAAGACCTACTATGAGCGGGTGCGCACCTTTTTGCGCGTCTACAATAAGGCAAATGTCGTCCGCCCCAGGCTCACCTGGCCCATATTGGGCGCCTTTTTCCGCTCCATCATCGACCTCGGGGTGCGCGGCAAAGAGCGGGCCGAGTATTGGAAGCTGTTCTTCTGGACGCTGCTAAAGCGGCCGCACCTCTTTCCCCAGGCCATCACCCTGGCCATCTATGGCTTTCACTTTCGGCGCATCTGCGAGATGTACGTGGAGCCACAGAGCGAATAAGCCTTGACGCGCGAGGCTCGGGCGGCATTCACCGCCCGGGCCTCTTGGTGTGTAGCTATAAAAGGTAGGGCTCAGCCGCGAGTGAAGCGAAAGCCGATCACCGGCTCGTTCGGCGTCACGCCACATATGGGATCGAACACCGATTTCTGAATCTCGTGATAGTAGGGGCTGCGGGTCACATTCTGCCATCCGCCGTCTATATGGTGGTTCAGCAGATCGTTCCAGACGTGCTGGCGATAATAGACCTCGGACATGAGGCTCGGCTGCCCCGAGTCGACGGACACCTCCCAGCAGACGTTGCGGTCGCCGCCGCAAGAGATCCAGCTTACGCTGGTGCGCACGTGGACGATCATCTTCCAGTTGCCGCCGCCTCGCCCAGCCCAGCCCCAATACTCTTGGACCGTGGCCAGCGACTCGGGCCGCGACAGGAAGCCAAACTCGACGCGGTAGCGGTTGCCGTCTTTGCCGTGGGCAAAAATAGGATCCTGATAGTTCACATAGATGCCCTCTTGGCCCCACTCGCCATTGTCCACCGGCACCGATTGGAGAACCTCTATGGTAGCGGGCACGGGCGTCGGCGGCACCGGTGTGGGCGGAGCAGCCGTTGCCGGCGGGCGCGTCGGCGGGACGGGCGTGGCCGTCGGCGGCACCGGCGTGGGCGTCGGCGGCTCTGGCGTCTCGGTGGGGACCTCAGTTGGGGCCTCGGTGGGCACCGGCGTCTCGGTGGGCGGCACGGGGGTGGCCGTCGGCGGCACCGGTGTGGCTGTTGGCGTCTCGGTAGGCGGCACCGGCGTCGCCGTCACCGTAGCGGTGCGCGTGGGCCGCGGAGCGTCCTGCTCCGTGGGAGCCTGCGCCGTGCGACGGTCCGGCGCGGGATTCGCCAGCGCCCATAGTTGTACGATCAAGACGACAACAACCAGAGCGACAAGTCCGTAGAAGTAGGGTCTCAACCCTCGATCAGATTGTGAATGATTCGGTCCTTGCACCGTTTCTCTCCCTTCAAGTTGATGACGGCTCTATTCTAAGGTTGGTATGGAAATGCGCCAAAACCGCCGCTTGAATGGGTCGCAGGGCGCGGCCTCGACTCACTAGCGCTCCTCGAAAAAGCGCGGCAACGCGCGGGGCGCCGCCTGCTCATAGGGCCGCCGGAGCAGCTCCTCCTCCACCAGCTCCATGCCCAGGCCGGGCGCCGTGGGCAGCGGCAGGTAGCCGTCCACCACCTCCCAGGGCTCGGCGACGATCTCGCGACCCGTCTGCTCGAAATTCACGAAATACTCGGTGATGAGAAAATTGGGCATCCCCGCCGCCGCGTGGATGGTGGCGGCCAGCCCCATCGTGGTGCTGTTATAGTTGTGCGGCGACATGGCCACATAGTAGGGCTCGGCCATGGCGGCGATCTCGCGCAGCTCCAGGATGCCGCCGCAGTTGCAGACGTCGGGGTTGAGGATGTCGGCGGCGCGCAGCTCCAACACCTCGCGGAAATCGCGCTTGGTGTAGAGCGCCTCGCCGGTCACCACCGGGATGTCGATCTGCCCACGCACCTCGGCCAGGGCGGGGACATTCTCGGCGGGCACCGGCTCCTCGTACCAGAAGGGTTTATACGGCTCCAACATGTGGGCCACGCGCACGGCGTTCATCGGCGACAGGCGACGGTGCACCTCCACGAGAATGTCCACATCGGGGCCCACCGCCTCGCGCACGGCGCGCACGTTGGCCTCGGCGGCGCGCTCCACCTCCTTGTCCACATAGAGCCGCCAAAGGCCGGGGAAGGGGTCGAACTTGAGCGCCGTGAACCCGCGCTCCACCATGGCCAGCGCCCGCTCGGCGTGCTCCTCGGGCGTCTTGGCGCCGCCGTACCAGCCGTTGGCATAGACGCGCAGGGCATTGCGGCAGGGGCCGCCCAGCAGGTTGTACACCGGCTGCCCCACCGCCTTCCCGGCAATGTCCCACATCGCCTGCTCGATGCCGCTCAGGGCGCAGTAGAGGTCCATCGAACCCCGGCGGCCGGCGAAATCGTCATAGACCATCTGGCAGAAATGCTTGATGGCAAAGGGATCGCGGCCCACGAGGTAGCGGCCCAGGTCATGGGCGTGCTGCTCGATGGTGCGGTCGCGGTCGAGCTGAGTGTAGCACTCGCCCCAGCCCACGAGGCCCTCGTCGGTCTCGAGCTTGATAAAGAGCCAGTTCTTGCCGCCGATCATGCCGGCGCGGTGGCCGCTGGGGTTGACGAGAAAGGTCTTGAGGGCGGTGATCTTCATCTGCGGGTCCTCCGTATGAGAATCGTCGAATCAGGGCCGGCCAAAGGCGTCGATGGCCTCGGCGATGGCCGGCAGGCTCGTGCGCCACACGCTATAGGGCACATTCTCGGAAACCTGGATCTGCAAGCGGCCGGTGTGCCCGGCGGCGGCGAGGATCTCTTCGGCCTGGGCGCGCACCGCATCGGCCGGGCGCAGGTGCACCGACGAGGGAAAGTTCACCCAGAGGCGCTTCTTCGGCCAGAGCGCCACCGCATCGGCCACGGTGGTATCATTGTCGGGCGCTGGCGCAAAGGAGTCGAGGCCGCCGACCTTGGAATCCGCGATCGCCTCCCACAGCGGCCTGAGGTCGCCGTCCATATGCACGAATACGAGGCGCTCGTCCAACATGTCGGCTAGCTCGTCGTAGCGCGGCACGCAGTACTGGCGAAAGCGTCGCGGCCCGATGGCCGGCGCGGTGATATTGTCGGGGAAGTCGATAAAGGGCACCGACGAGCGAGCGGCCAGCTCGAACGTCTGGCGCGCTCGGCGGATCAGGCGCTGGACGGTCTCTTCCACGCGGTCGGGGCAATCGGCGAAATGGTAGCCCAGCGTATCCAGCCCCACCCACTGCACCCAGAGTTGCTGGTAGGGGCTGCGCTCCACGGCCACCAGCGGAAAGCCGTCGTCGCCCAGCTCGGCGGCGTCGCGGTGATAGCGGGCATAGTCCTCGAGGATCACGCAATCGTCCAGGTAGGCCCAAAAGATCTCGTAATCCTCCGGCTCCTCGATATAGTGCTTGCGGATGGAGCTGCTGTCGTAGGCGGTCTCAAAGGCGCGCTCCTCGTAGAGGCTCCCTTTGGGGGTGTGCAGGGTGTTGCGCTGCCAGCGCGCGCC
>SKLG01000234.1 GCA_007123335.1 Anaerolineae bacterium
TACTGGTAGAGTACCTTCCGCTCTACACCCCCGAGCAGGCGCGACGTCATGATGCCAGTCCTGGCATTACCGGCTGGGCGCAGGTCAGTGGCCGCAATGCCCTCACCTGGGAGCAAAAGTTTGAGCTTGACGTGTGGTACGTGGACCATCAGTCATTCTTACTTGATCTAAGGATACTTTTTATGACAGTATGGAAGGTGTGCAAGCGTGAAGGTATCGGCCACAAAGGCCATGCCACAATGGTGCCCTTTGGCGGTAGCACAAGGAGCTAATTTCATGCGGATTCTGATCCTCGGAGCCGGGGGCCACGGGGAGGTGGTCGCAAACATTCTGCTACTCACGTCGATCGCGGGAAATAACCCCGATATGCTTGGATTTCTGGATGATAACGAAGAACTCTACGGGCAAATGGTAGGCTCTGTCGCCGTCCTGGGGCGTATCAGCGATCTACAAAGCATACCGCACGATGCGCTCATTGTGGGCATCGGCGACAATCGTACCCGGGCAACGCTGATGGAAAAGCTATCGGCAGCCGGCGAAGCCTTTGTCTGCGCTGTGCATCCCTCGGCAGTCATCGCTCCCAACGTCAGAATTGGCCCAGGCAGTATGATATCTGCTAATGCGGTGGTGAACCCCGGCGCCACGGTTGGTGCCGGCACCATCATCAACTCCTGTGCTCTCGTTGGTCATCACGCAACGGTGGGGGACTATGTACACCTAGCCTCCGGCGCCTTGGCCCCCGGGCACGTCGTCGTGGAGGAGGGCGCCTTTCTCGGGGTCGGTTCGCGAGTGATTCCCAAGCGCACCATCGGCAAATGGTCTGTAGTAGGAGCCGGGGCGACGGTGATCCATGATGTGCCCGCCTATTGTACCGTCGTTGGTACGCCCGCTCGCGTCATCAAACAACACAAGCTCGCATGATGCTCAGTTTATACTCACCCCTAATCTTGCGTCAATCTGGAGGTGAACATGATCCTGAGATACAGTCTGCCACGTAGAGCCGCCTATTGGACGGTGGATTGGCTGAAAGGTTCGCCCGTTCGCCGGCATATACGCGATATACGCAGCCACATCGAAGGCGGCCAAGGCTCCGAGATCGCTGCGCGTAAAGGACAAAGGTTGCTTGAGCACGCCCTGGCCACCGTGCCCTACTATCAGCAGTATCGCGGGGTAAAGAGGATCGCCGATCTACCCGTATTGCAAAAGCCGACGATCATTGAGCATTCCACCGATTTTATCTCACAGGCGTACGCTATGGCAGAGCTATCTCCCAAGAGCACCAGCGGCTCCTATGGCACACCGCTGACCGTCTATCATACCAAGGATAAGAGACGGCGGATGCAGGCCGAGCTCATCTACTTTAGTGCATGGACGGGCTACCGCGTTGGCGATCGCAATATGAAGATTTCGGTAAGGCCCAAGAGCCCAATTCGTCTTTTCTTGCAGAACGAAACGCAGATGGATCCTACCTATCTGGACGAGGACTGGTTTGCAGAACTGCGGCTACGATTGATACAAGGCCGGGAAGAGATCTTTATCAGCTTTCCTCACCTTGTTGCAGAGCTTGTAGAATACTGTCTTGCTCATGGCAAAACAAGAAAGAACTTTGCTATGAGGGGAGTGATCTCGGCGGGAGAGACCTTGCACGACGCAACTCGCTCGCGGGTCTCCGCGTTCTTTGGCTGTCCTATGTTAAGTCGATATGCAGCGGAGGAACTGGGGGTACTGGCCCAGGAATGTCCCGAGCAGCAGCAGCACCATCTGAACACCAGCAGTTACCTCATTGAGATCCTGGGCCGCGACGTAGACCGTCCCGTTGAGCCGGGGGAGGTAGGGCGCATTGTGGTGACTGATCTCTACTCACACGCAATGCCTCTGATCCGTTATGATACCGGCGACCTGGCGAGCTATGCTTTGACCTGCAGCTGTGGGAGGCCGGGGCTAATCTTGAGCAGTCTGAACGGGCGAATGAATGAGGAAGTCTCGGATGTAGAGGGGCGTAGAGTCTTGGACTCTGCAATCCGGCTAATGATGAGTGACCTGGCGGGAGTCCGCCAGTACCAGTTTATTCAATCTGGAAAGGTCGACTATGAGATGCGCCTCTGCACCCTGCCCTCATTTCAGGGGGAGGCAATTTTGCGCAAGTGTCTGCTGGATTTGCTGGGGGCGCAGGCATCGCTACGATTGGTCTATGTTGATGAGATACCCCCTCTGCCATCGGGCAAGCGTGCCTATATCATCAATACTTGGCGATCTCCGCAGAGAAGAGAGCTGGCATAGACTATTGCTGCGCATTGGTGCAAAAATGCGTCCATCAGGGTTCAAGACACGAGGTGGGCTGGACATAACCCTTCTCTGTGGGCAAGCGGCGGGGGATGATGTTTACCTAATCTCCGACGCCCTAGCACCCGGAGATGTCCTTGTAGAGGAGGGCGCCTTGTGCGGGGTCAGTTTGCGAGCTATTCCAAAGTGCACCATCGGCAGATGGTCTGTAGTAGGGGCCGGGGCGACGGTGATCCACGATGCGCCCGCCAACTGTATAGTCGTTGGGACGCCCACTAGGGTTATCAAACAACATGAGAGGCCTGTTCAATGATTGTTCCCATGTCCTCCCCCGATCTCACCGCCGCCGAGCGCGACGCCGTGGCCCAGGTGCTGAACACCACCCACCTCTCCATCGGCCCGCGCCTCGACGCCTTTGAGCGCGTCGCCGCCGCAGCGGCCGGCGCCGCCCACGGCGTGGGCGTCAACTCGGGCACCAGTGGCCTCCATCTGGCCGTCATTGCCGCCGGGGTGGACAAGGGCGAGCGCAATCCTTGCGACCTTGTCATCACCACGCCCTTTTCCTTCGTCGCGTCGGCCAACTGCATCCTCTATGAACGGGGCGTGCCCATCTTTGTCGATGTGGACCCGCGCACGGGCAACATCGATCCCGCCCTGGTCGCCACAGCCGCCGCCGACCTGGCCCACGGCGGCCCGGCCGCCCGGCGTTGGCTGCCCCCGGCGCTCCGCGATGGAGGGAGTGATGGGCGCCTGCGTGCCATCCTGCCCGTCGATGCCTTTGGCCAGCCAGCCGACATGGATCCCCTCTGCGCCACGGCGCGCCAGCATGATCTCATCGTCATCGAGGACTCGTGCGAGGCTCTAGGCGCCGAGTACAAGGGCCGCCCAGCCGGATCGTTGGGCGACGTGGGCGTGTTCGCCTTTTACCCGAACAAGCAGATCACCACCGGCGAGGGCGGCATGATAGTCACCCAGCGCGACGATTGGGCCGAGCTCTTTCGCTCGCTGCGCAACCAGGGCCGCGACGTATTCGACGCCTGGCTGAACCACACCCGCCTGGGCTACAACTACCGCCTCGACGAGCTCTCCGCCGCCCTGGGGCTGGCACAGATGGCTCGCCTCGACAAGCTGCTGGCCAAGCGCGCTCAGGTGGCCGCCTGGTACCACGAGCGTCTGGCCGACATCGATTGGATAGAACGTCCCTGGGTCGCCCCCGAGACCACGCGCATGTCCTGGTTTGTCTATGTGGTGCGTATTCGTCCGCCCATGGAGCGCGACGATGTCATGGCCCGCCTCGGTGAGCACGGGGTGCCCAGCCGCCCCTATTTTACACCGATTCATCTCCAGCCCTTTTACCGGCGGCAGTTTGGCTACCATGTTGGCGATTTCCCCGTCACCGAGGAGCTGGGCCGCGTCTCCCTGGCCCTGCCCTTCTCCAGCGTCATGACGTTGGACCAGGTCGACGCTGTCTGCGAGCGATTGCGGACCCTATGAACAAGCATCGTCCCTCACAGGGAATCGGGGTATGAAACGGATCAAGAGCGCGATCGATAGCATAGGCGCACGTCTGTCGAACGGTCCACGAGCGCGTCACCTCATGGTGCTGGATGTTCTGTCCGTTTGCCTCGCCATAGTCCTCGCCTTCAGTTTTCGCTACGAGGCCATTGTCAGAATTCGCCCCTATCTTGTCAGAAACTGGCATTTCTTCTTGATAGCCAGTATTTGTCGTGTATCGCTTTATTATCTCCTCGGTCTATATCGTCGCGTCTGGCGCTATGCGGGCAGAAAAGACCTTGTAGCCATGCTGTTAGCGGGTGGCCTGGGCTCCGCTCTCATCTACGTGATCAACTTTTTGCTTGTGCCGATCCTTGGCTTTTACCATATGGCGTCTCATTCAGTGTGGATCCTCGAGGGCATACTGAGTGTGCTATTCCAGGGCGCCTCACGCCTCCTGTTTCGTCTTGTGCAAGAGCATTATGCGCTTCGGCGCAAGCTCGTGCCTGGTGAACTGGATGATGCACACAAACGCCGGGTGCTCATTGCGGGAGCCGGCGAGGCGGGGGCCATGGTTGCCCGGGAGGTGCAGAGTAATCCGGCGCTGTCCATGGAGCTCGTCGGGTATATCGACGATGATCCCCTGAAATGGACCATGCGCGTGAGAGACCTGCCCGTTCTCGGGCCACGAACCGCTTTGGCAAGCCTGGCGCGGGAGCACGCCATTGACGAGGTCCTGATCGCCATGCCGACCGCTCCTGGTGCAGTGATTCGCGAGATCGTAACCTCGTGCCGGCATGCTCGGCTCCCCTGCAAGACCGTTCCCGGCATCTTTGAGATTCTCAGCGGATCCGTAAGCGCGACGCAACTGCGTGAGGTGCAGCTTGAGGACCTGCTGCGTCGCAGCCCGGTGCGTTGCGACCCGACGACCATCGGCAAGCATATCGCGGATAAGGTTGTCTTGGTGACGGGCGCCGGTGGATCTATTGGATCCGAGTTGTCTCGACAGATCGCCGCGCAAAAGCCAGCCGAACTGGTTTTGCTTGATCACAGCGAAGGTAACTTGTACCAGATTGACATCGAGCTTGGCGAGGCTTTTCCCTCCCTGGACATCAAGGCGGTCATCGCCGATGTCCGGGATAGGGAGCGGATCGGCAACATATTTGAGCGTGTGCGCCCCAGCATCGTCTTTCACGCCGCCGCCTACAAGCATGTGCCCATGATGGAGAGCAACCCCAGGGAAGCGGTGACCACCAATGTGTTTGGGACGCGCAGCGTGATCTCTGCCGCTTCTTCCATAAACGTCGGTCGTCTGGTGCTCATCTCAACGGACAAGGCGGTCAATCCGACCTGTATCATGGGCGCCACCAAGCGCATCGCCGAGTTGCTCGTCATGGCGGCAGCCGAACGGGGAGATGGCGCCTTTATGGCGGTGCGTTTTGGCAACGTGCTGGGCAGCTCGGGCAGCGTCGTTCCCCTATTTCAGCGCCAGATTTCTGCGGGCGGTCCGATTACCGTCACCCATCCCGATATGCGGCGCTTTTTTATGATCATTCCCGAAGCAGTGCAGCTCGTCATCCAGGCTGCCGCCCTTGGTCATGGCGGTGGGATCTGTGTGTTGGACATGGGTGAGCAGGTCAGCATCACCGAGCTGGCCCACTCTCTCGTGGAGCTCTCTGGCCTGGAGGTGGGCCGAGATATCGAGATCGTCTACACTGGCATGCGCCCGGGGGAAAAGTTGTGGGAAGAGCTGTTTGCTGAGGACGAGCGCTTGTTGCCCACGGCACACGAGAGCATCTCTATCATCCAGAGTAACGGCGTCGAGGGCGCCCAGTTGGACGCCTGCCTGGCTGATCTCGAAAAGGCCATCCGCGCCATGGATGACGGCATGATAAGAGAGACGATCAGGACGCTTGTACCCACGTACTCGGCGGGTTAAGGATAGATGGGTCCGCCTCCTGTATGCAGGGGTTAGAGAGCTGTCCTCATGCGGGCAAGCCAAGTGAGGGGCGGGCCCTGTTGCTCTACTCGTCATCCACGGCCTTGTAGAAGGGCTCCGGTGTGGACGCAGCAGGGGTTAGGTGCTGGGCCAGGCTCTTGAGCGCCAGTACCAGCGCCAAGGCCCAGACCACGCGCTCCCAGGCCGTCGTCGAGACGAACAAAACGCCGCTGCACAAGAGGATCGGGCCGATGCGCAGCACAATGGGCGCACTGCGGCCGAGAGATACATGGGCGCATTCTTGTCCACGCAGACCATGCGCTGTGGTTGTCAAGAGCGCCAGATAGCTTTTGATGCACAATCCAGCGAGCACAAGAGACAGCCCAAGAACCCAAAGAGCATTGACCAGTAGCCATCGCCAATCAACCACCCGCGTCCTCCCGGCGAGTGGTCGCATACCGATAAAGGCCTGCACCCAGCCCCATCACCATCCACGGCACAAAGGCTCCCTTGTTGTCCCACACCGCGCTATCGACAATTCCATGCGTGACCATACCGATCAGCGCCAAAGAGCACGCAGTTGTCAGTCCATGCAGCTCTACCACGGTGAGTCGCGCCAGTTCTTGTCGAGCCAGCCAGATCAACTGCAGCGATAGGCTCAAGATGGCCAGATAGGCGATCAAACCCGGCAGCCCCAGATCCACGGCCACCTGCAAGAAGAGATTGTGCGCGTGGGTAGCTCTGCCGCTACGAACGAGAACGAGAGGATATAGGGCCGCTACTACCGGCTCAAAACATCCTAATCCTATCCCAGTGAGGGGAAAATCATGGATGATCATCAGCGCCCGTGACCAGATCTCCTCGCGTATGTCGATGCCATACGTTGCCGGACTGTTCATGATAGCCTCGACTACCTGGCGCCAGCCGGCCGTCGTGCCTGCTACCAGTACGCCTACCGTGGCGGGCAACGCCACCCAACGGGCGATCTTGGGCCAAGTCAACGCCACCAGCGCAAGCATGGCTACCACTATGGCAATCTGCGCGCCTCTGGATCGGGTTCTCCACAGCAACCATAGGGACAGACAGGTGATAAGGAGCCACACTCCTCTACCTATCCAGGTCAATGTGGTGTAGCGGGAGCGAAAACTCCATATCTGGACCGCGCAAAAAGGCAAGAGCAGAACCAACGCTCCGGCTATGACGTTGGTATTGAATGCCTGTGGTAGTTGAATGACGGAGTGAAAAGGTCTTGCCCAAATAGGCAGTACCCACCGCGGCATTCCAAATGGCGTGATGAGGCAGATCGGAATCGCCGCTGCTGCGATGCCTCTTCCTGCCCATACCAACTGCCTCGCGCCGAATGGCAGCTTGGCCAGACACAAATACAGCAGCAGACCAAGGGCCAAAGGCGGCAGCGCCGCCCAGCTCCTTGCCGGCAGCGGAGAGATGATCACACTCACGGCAACCATGATCAGCAACAAGGCCATGGCCAGATCCGTCGGTGAAGCGGCGTTGGCCAGGAAGCGACGCATGCTATAACGCCTTACTCGCCACGGCTGTACGCTTGGATATCACCCGCATGCTCTATGCTATGCAGGCAGTAGCCCATCCAGCCTTGTCCCCGTAGTGCCGCCACGATGCTCAACAGCAAGCCTGTCAGGCCGATTGCCACAGAGAAGCGCTGCAAGATCGGCGCAGGCCCTGCGGCGGCTTGCAGGAGGGCAAGATTCCGCCCAAGCACCAGGGCCTTGCTAGATTGTCCCAGCTCGATCCTTTGTACCATGATCTCTCTATGATCGCCGATCGCCCGACGTGTAACCCTCAAGTTTGGCTGAGTATAGCCTTCCCATGTTCCATGTCAAAGGCATGAGCGAGCCCATACCGTCTGCAAAACCACGGTGCCGCTCTCGCCCGTCGCACAGATCGGGCATTGGTGTCCAGTTGCATAGATAGCGGCCCAGAATCACCAGCTTCCGTTGGAGGTAGGCCATCGCTATAGGCATTGCCCCCTGGGCGGTGCAAAAAAATGCCGCCATCGCTAGACATGACCTGCTCCACAATGTATAATAGATCGCGGTGGACGGTGTTGGGGTCAATCTCATGGCCCACGTGCAGGGCTAGGTAATGAAAAGGAGGTTCGGATGAGGATTTTTAACCGCATCGTTGTGATTGTCGGCATTCTGCTTCTGCTGTTTGTCGCCTTGGTGCTCATAATCCGGCCCTTGGAGGCCATCGATTGGTTGAGGATGTGGCTGAACTATGTCGAAGAGAGCATTTTCGACGCCAATTTCTACTACATCTATCTCGGTGTTCTTGCTGGGCTCATCGTGATCTTGCTGATTCTGCTTTGGCTGGAGATTCGTCGCCCACGACGCAAGACGGTGCTTATCAAGACTCAGGGCGGAGGTACGGCCGAGCTGGGCACCGAGTCAGTAGCTCAAAGCCTGGAATACCGCATTGATGAACTGGCTGGCGTGCGCAATGTCATGACGCATGTCACAAGTCGTGGGCGTGATGTCGATGTCAGTATTGACCTGGACACCAGCCCCTCGGTCAATATTCCTGTACTGACCGAACAGATTTTGTCTCTAACCCGCGAGGTCGTCGAGAAGCAGTTGGGCGTCCCCATCCATGGCAGGATAAACCTACGCGTCCGTCACGAGCCCTATCCACGAGGGACGATGGAGGTCAGCGGTGCGATGGGCGACGAGCCGTTGGTGCCGCCGGGACGGATCAAGCCTGCGCCAGCTCCGAAACCCTCGGTCGAGCCTGAGCGCAGGAGGTCTGAAGCGGCGACTACTGCAGAGCCCGAGCCGCAACCGAAATCCAGCACAGAGCCCACCCTCGTATCGCTTGAGGATGAAGAGGATGAGGACCAGCCTGAGGAGCAAGAGAACGATAGCCAGTTGAGCACATCTGGCTGGTAAGTTACCGAGGCGTCAGTACGATACGTAGTGAGCCCTCGTCGAGGACGATCTGCTCGACGTCCATGGGCAGGTTGGCATCGACGAGGGCATCGTTGGCCGCCACTTCGATCGAGTGTAGCAGCCAACGCGGAAGCGAGTGTCCGCGCCAACTTGCGGCATCGATGGTGACATGCAGAGCGCCCTCCGACGCAGTAGGCCGAATAAGGGTCAGTAGACCATCGTCGACCTTGAGCCTGGCGCGAGGGTCGCGATCTAGCCCCAAAGGTATCTGGGTGTGCACCCATAGGCCATCTTGGGTGATCCA
>SKLG01000138.1 GCA_007123335.1 Anaerolineae bacterium
ACATCCGCCTCAGAGCCAGGCACGCCCCTGTCGCCATAGCGCGCGCCAAGATCGGGCAGGTCCGGCATAGCATCGGGCACGGCGACACAAGCCACTGGGGCGCGGGCGTCTCGCCCGCGTTTCACCCCATCGACCACGCCCCCAGGCCAACACCGACGTTCCCCCAACGCCAGGCACACCTCGCGCTCCGACCGCGGATCCATGCCCAGCAGACGCCCGGCCCCGGCGCCCCACAGAATCGGCCGGCTCGGATCGAGCCGGCGCATCAAGGCCAACCAGTCGACGAGCATAGATGACACATCCCTCCCGAAGGTCCCCGACGCGTCTCTCATCTCCACTTCAAGCCTCTTTGGGGACCTTCGGGATGGGGAGCGAGACAAGTCACCCAGATGCCAGGCGACGAGGGATGGATGAGCGCCATCCCTCCGCACCAACCGCTCTATTCGCTGGCGGGCCAGCGCGGCATAAAGCGCGTCGTCGCGCGCACGATCGTCGAGCCCCAACGTCTGCACCAGCAACAGGCCATGGCGATCGGCAGCATGGAGCAATTCGGGGCGCAGGGGTGCATGCCACGCCGCCAACCCATCGAGACCCAGCCCTCGGGCGACACGCGCTTCCTCCTCGGCCAGCGCCGACAGCCGCCTCTCGTCAGGATACCATCCCGCCGTAAGCGCCGCACATAGCCGACGCCGGCGCCCCTGGAGCCGTAGGCCATCGTCGTCAAGCCCGACTATACGCGGGCCGGTCCACACCTCCGTCTGATCGCCGCCAGCCATAGGCGTCGCATCCAACGCACTCAGGCGGGCCTGCACCCGGTACAAAGCCGGCTCCTCAGGCGTCCACTCCTTCATGGAGGATAACGTCAAAGCCAGCTCAACCGTCCGATAGTCCGGGCGAGACAGCAGCAACGCTTGCTCAGCATCGGCCACAAGGTTCTGCTGATCATCGAACACACGCACATGCAGCGACGCCGCCTCGGCGCCCGTTCCCGCACCTTGATGGTCAACCTGAACCCGCACCATCAGCGAGCCATCATCCTGCGGAAACACGCTCAACCCCGACAGACAGGGATCAGGGCGGCCCAGCACGGTCACTCCGCCCCACACGCCGCCCATGTCAGGGCTGGAGGGCAACTCGTGGCCCGCCCAGCGCAACGGCGTCACGTCGCACGCATCGCGCCAGCCCCCGGGATGGGTCACCCGCAAGGCCAGCTCGTGACGGCGATCGGGGCGCACATAGGGGCCGATCTCGACCTCAAAGGGCGTGGCGCCATCCAGATGATAGCCCACGAGCTGCTCGTCGAGATACACCTCGGTGCGCAGGCGAGCGCCATCGAAACATAGATGCACCCGCCGGGCCTGCCATTCGCCGGGGACCACCAAGGGCCGCCAATGCCAGGCCACCCCACGGTAGCCGGGCCGCGAGGTCTCCCAGGAGCCGGGGATGCGCAGCGACTCCATCTCGTCCTCAAGATGGCTCCAGCCCATGGTTGGCTCGTGGGGCGCGATCTGGGCGATAGGCGTAGAAGGCGGCGCAAGCTCCTCCTCCTGCCAACGCGCCGCCTCGTCGAATCGCGCGTGCCACCAGCCGTCCAGGCGATCGCTATGCCGTTGTAGATGTTCCATCGGTTCACTCCTCCGGCAGAGGATAGGACAATCGCCGTCGAACGCCAAACACCACAAGCGCCCGGCTGCTTCTTTGACCTGCCACCGGCTGTTCGCTAGAATCGATGTCTGAGACCACATAGGCAGACACAGGATGAGGCAAGGGACCATGGCGCGCGAACCAGGGGGCCGCACCGCACAAAGCAATCTACCCCTCTTTGGCCGCGACGGCGACCCCGTCGATGGCGTCTATGCCATCGACCGCATCACCTTTCTCAACAACGATAACGGGTATGCCGTGGTGCGGGTCGTGCCCGCCGACTCTCCCGCAGGCATGCCGTCGGTGGCGGTGGGGGTCATCGGCGAGCCCCGCGAGGGCGAATGCTATCGCTTGCGTGGGGTGTGGCGCCAGGATCCCCAGTATGGCCTGCAGATCAAGATCGAGTCGGCGACGCCCGAGACGCCGCGTAGCCTGCCTGCCATCGAGCGCTATCTGGCCGGGGCCAGCATCAAAGGCCTTGGGCCACACTATGCCCAAGCCCTGGTCAAGCACTTTGGCGAGGAGACCTTTCGCATCCTGCAGGAGGGCGGCCAGCGTCTGGAGGAGGTGCCGGGCATCGGCCCCAAGCGCGCGGCGCTGATCCGCGAGAGCTGGGCCGAGCACGAGGGCCTTCACTATACGATGGTCAATCTGCAGGGCGTGGCCGGGCTGACGCCGCGCCAGGCGCAACGGGTGCACATGACCTACGGCCATGACGCCTGGCGGGTGGTGTCGCAGAATCCCTACCGTCTGGCCGAGGACGTGCGCGGGTTCGGCTTTAAAAGGTGCGATAGCATCGGCCGTGCATTGGGCATCGCCGCCGACGCCCCCCACCGTCTTCAAGCTGGATTGCTGCATGTTCTCAGAGAAGCCCTAGATGAAGGCCATCTGTGGACGGCGGCGGAGGATGCCTTGGAGCGCGCCGTCGAGCTGCTGGCGGTGCCTCCAGAAGCGCTGCCGCCGGAGATCGAGACGCTGGTCAAGACCGAACGCGTCACCGGCAGTTCTCCGCCCTCCCAAAGATCCCCAGAAAAACCTGACGCAGAAGCCATAGACTCGCCAGGGACCTTTGCGAAGGGGGAAGCCGAGGCGCTATGGTTACCCCACGTGGCGCACACCGAGCAGCTCATCGCCCAACGGCTGGCCGATCTGCTGCGCGCGCCGGCCATATCCTCACCCGGACCTGCGCCGACGGCGGAACAGGCGCAACGCATCATCGCCCGCGTCGGCCAGGCGAATCTCACCAGCGAGCAAGCTGGCGCAATCGTCGCCCTGCTGATCGGGAATCGCGTGACCATTCTCACCGGCGGCCCCGGCACCGGCAAGACGACGACGGTACGCTCACTCATCGCCGGCCTGGAGGAGATGCGCGTTTCCTACGCCCTCTGTGCCACCACCGGGCGCGCCGCCAAGCAATTGGCCACCTCTACCGGACGTCCGGCGGCGACGGTGCACCGACATCTGCGCATCGGGTTCGGCCAGGACATACCAGAGCCTGTAGCCGAAAGGGTGCTGGTCATCGACGAGTCATCGATGATCGATCTCTGGTTGATGGAGGCCATTCTGGCGCGGCTGACACCTAATACCCAACTGGTCCTGGTGGGCGATGTGGACCAGCTTCCCTCCGTCGGCCCTGGCGCCATCCTGCAGGACCTGATCACGGCCGCCGAGGAGGGCCTGCCCGGGTTGCACGTCACCCGGCTCACGCGCATCTTTCGCCAGGAGGCCGGCGAAGCCAGCAGCATCGTCGTCAACTGCCATCGCGTGCGCGCCGGAGAACGGCCCATCTACCAGGCATCGCCCGACGCCGACTATTACGAAATGATGCGCGAGTCCCCGGCGGAGGGCCGCGATCTGGCCGTGGAACTGGCCGCAGAGCGCCTGCCTCGTTACCTCAAGGTCAAGCCTTCAGAGGTGCAGGTGCTCTCGCCAATGCACAATGGCGAGGCCGGCATCCGCGAGCTGAATCGCGTCCTACAGCAGACCCTCAACCCGCCAGACCCCGCGCGGGCCGAGATCAAGCTCGCCCCTATCGGCCGCGACGAGGCCGATGGGCGCATCCTGCGCGAGGGCGACAAGGTGCGCCAGACGCAGAACAACTATGCCAAGCGGGTGTTCAACGGCGATCTGGGCATCATCACCCGCATCGCGCCGCAACAGCGGACGCTGAGCGTGCATTTCGGCGATCGGCTCACCGCCGAGTACAGCTTTGACGAGCTGGACGAGCTGACCCACGCCTGGGCGATGACCGTCCACGCCGCTCAGGGCTCCCAGTGGCCGGCGGTGGTCATTCTCATGCTCACCAGTCATTATGTCATGTTGGAGCGCAATATCCTCTACACCGCCCTCTCCCGCGCCGAGCGTCTGGCGGTGCTCATCACCCAGGAGCAGGCGCTGCGCATCGCCATCGCCCAGGATCGCTCTACCCAGCGGCGCACCCAGCTCGTGGAGCGGCTGCGCACGCTGCTAGAGCATACTCAGCGATAGCGCGCGCAGGCGTCGAAATAGGCGCGAATATTCTCCAGCGGGATGTTATGCGGCAAGTCGCCCATGGCCTTGATGAAATGCCCGGCGCAGGGCTTGGCCGCCTCGACACATTGGGCGACATGCTGGCGAATATCATCGGGCCGCCCAAAGGTCAACACCGCCGTATCCACATTGCCGACGAGGAAATGATCTCGCCCATAGGCGCGGGCCAGCGCGGCCAGATCCATATTCGGGTTGACGAAAAAGCCGTGAAAGCCCAAACTCACGAGATCGGGGAGCGCTGCGGAGTAGTCGCCGTCGGAGACAAAGCAGACGCGGACGTCAGGATTAGCCAGCGCCGGCTCCAGGATATGCTCATAGAGCGGGTAGATCTGCTCCCGATACCATTGGGGACGAAAGACCAGCCCATGCTGCATGGCGATATCGTCATGGATCAGGATCAGCGACCAGGACTGGGCCGCCCATTCGGCCAGGATGCGCCGCGAGATCTCGGCGAATCCGCGCAGGATGGGCGCAAACCGCTCCGGCTCGGCAGCCGCGGCGGTCATGAACAGCGGCCAGCCAAAAGCCTGGATGCAGGCGGTGAACAGAGTGGGATAGCGCATGACGCTGACCATGGCGCCTGCTCCGCCTTCCGAAGAGCGGGTCAGAGACCCGCGCCCCAAGAGGGCTTGGGTCTCGCGCACATTCTCCAGATTGCGGACGCCGCTCTCTACTGTGGCATAGGGCAGATGGGGCACGTTCTCCAGCGGGTCATAACGCAGCACCGCCTCGACATCGGCAAAGGGGTGCTCCTCGCGCCAATAGCTGCCGGAAAGCCCCCATTCCGTCATCCGCGCGCCGTCGCCCAGGTCAACGCTCGAAGCCTGCGCAAAGGCATCCCGCGACACGCCGCCACGGGGGATGCCCAGCACCCAATCTACGTCCAGCGCTCGATACGCATCGATGTAGGCCTGCTGAGGATCGTCCCAGGGGTCGCGGCCGATGCACTCGGCGATGAATGCGGGATGGTCCAGGTTCTCCTGTTGGGCCAGCCCGTCGGTGGGTTGCAGATGAATAGCCTGCCAGGCGCGATGGTAACTCATCATCCTCTCCTCCATGAACTCGTGCAACCCATCGTATGCGTAGAACGGCGATTGGTCAAGCCTGTCTTCTCTGATAGAACAGCACAGAACATAGTGAACATGTAAAAAATTTAGAGCGGCGAAATGACGTACGCAGAGCGCAACTTGCAAGAGACGGGCAGCTCCCTATAATGATCTTGTTTGATGCCGAGCGTGAGGTTGACGCCGCGAGCGCGGCAGACATAAGAGTGGCAACAATAGGAGGGTTCCAACAGATGACGAAAAAGTGGGTTTATCTCTTCTCAGAAGGCAATCGGGACATGGCCGATCTCCTCGGCGGCAAAGGCGCAGGCCTCGCCGAGATGACCAACGCTGGACTACCTGTTCCGCCCGGATTCACCTGCACCACCGAGGCCTGCCTGGCGTATTTTGACGAGGGCAAGGACTTCCCGGAGGGGATGTGGGATCAGGTGCTGGACGCGATGAAACAGGTCGAGGCGGAGACAGGTAAGGGGTTCGGCGATCCCGAGAATCCCCTGTTGGTCTCGGTGCGCTCTGGTGCGCGGGTCTCCATGCCCGGCATGATGGATACTGTCCTGAACGTGGGTCTGAACCCCGAAACACTTGTAGGCATGGCCGAGCTGGCCAACAACGAGCGCTTTGCCTATGACTCGTATCGACGCCTCATCTCCATGTTCGGGCGCATCGTCAAGCGACTCGACGGCGCCCTGTTCGAGCGCAGGCTGGACGAGTACAAGGCCCAGACCAAGGGGGGGCGCGATACCGACCTCACCGTCGACATGCTCAAGCAGATCTGTGAGGATTTCAAGGTCATCTATCGCGAGAACCTGGGCGAAGAGTTCCCCGACGATGTTTGGGAGCAGTTGCGCCAGGCCATCCGCGCCGTCTTTGATTCCTGGTTTGGCCCCAACGCCACCACCTACCGGCGCATCAACAAGATGTCTGATGACTGGGGCACCGGTGTGAACATTTGCACCATGGTGTTTGGCAATATGGGTGAGGACTCGGGCACCGGTGTAGCCTTTACCCGCGATCCCAACACCGGCGAGAAAAAGCTCTATGGTGAGTATCTCCAAAACGCTCAGGGTGAGGATGTGGTGGCCGGCATTCGCACCCCCATCCGCATCGCCGAGCTACAGCGCCTCAATCCCGAAATCTATCAGCAGTTCGCCGAAGTGGCGCAGATGCTGGAGCGCCACTATCGCGATATGCAGGATGTCGAGTTCACGGTAGAGCGGGGCAAGCTGTGGATCCTGCAAACACGTAGTGGCAAGCGCACCGCCCGCGCAGCGATCAAGATCGCCGTGGATATGGCGAACGAGGGGCTGATCACCCGTGAAGAGGCGGTGAACCGCGTCGAGCCCGATCAGGTTGACGTGATGTTGCACCCCATGTTTGATCTGGATGCCAAGCGAGAGGCCCAGGATCGGGGCGACTTGATCGCCACTGGCCTAAACGCCTCGCCAGGCGCGGCCACCGGCATCGCCGTCTTTGATTCCGAGCGCGCCATGGTGCAGGCCGAGGCGGGCGAGGATGTGATCCTGGTGCGCCCCGAGACCTCTCCCGACGATGTGGGCGGCATGCTGCTCTCCAAGGGCGTGCTGACCCAGCATGGCGGCGCTACATCACACGCAGCGGTGGTGGCTCGCGGCAACAACCTGCCTTGTGTAGCCGGGTGCGAGAGCATCTCGGTAGATGAGGACGAGGCGCAGTTCACCATCAATTCGCGGGTCGTCAAAGAAGGCGACACCATCTCCATTGATGGTACCACCGGTGAGGTGTTTGTCGGCGCCATTCCCACCATCGACATCGACCTGGCCAAGGAACAGGAATTGGCCATGTTGCTGCGGTGGGCGGACGAAATTCGCACTCTGGGCGTCTATTGCAACGCCGACTATCCCGATGACGCCGAGCGCGGCCGCGAGTTTGGCGCCGAAGGCATTGGCCTCTGCCGCACCGAGCACATGTTCTTTGAGCCGCAGGTGCGCGCCGATGTGGTCAAGATGATCCTGGCCAAGACCGACGAGGAGCGCGCCAAGGTTTTGGATCGCATTTTGCCGGTGCAGCGCGCCGACTTTGAGGGCATCTTTGAGGCTATGGACGGGCTGCCGGTGATCATCCGCCTGCTTGATGCGCCTATGCACGAGTTCCTGCCCTCCCGCGAGCAACTGATCGAAGAGGTCACACGGCTACGATGCGTCGGCGAGGATCCCGACGAGCTCAAGGAAAAGGCCGCGCTGCTGGAGACGGTGGAGAGCATGTCCGAGATCAACCCGATGATGGGTCTGCGCAGCGTGCGGGCGGCGATCATCAAGAGCGGCATCACCGAGATGCAGGTGCGGGCGATTCTCGAAGCCGGCTGTCGTCAGGCCAAAAAGGGCGTGGACGTGCATGCCGAGATCATGATCCCGCTGGTGTCCCACGTAAACGAGCTCGAGCATCAGTACAATGTGGTCAAGAGCGTGGCCAGCGAAATCATTAAAAAAGAGGGCGTCGAGATCGACTACAAGTTCGGCACCATGATCGAGACGCCGCGAGGCGCGCTTACCGCCAACGAGCTGGCCGAGTATGCCGAGTTCTTTTCCTTTGGCACCAACGACCTTACCCAGATGGCGTTTGGCTACTCTCGCGACGACGCTGAGGGCAAGTTCTTGTTGCAGTACGTAGAGCAAAAGATATTGCCCGTCAATCCCTTCCAGACCCTGGATCAAGAGGGTGTTGGGCAACTCGTCTCGCACGCCGTCGAGGGCGGTAGGGCCACCCGACCCGACATCGAGGTGGGCATCTGTGGGGAACATGGCGGCGACGCCGATTCCATCGACTTTTTCCATCGCGTCGGGCTCCATTATGTGAGCTGCTCGCCCTATCGTGTGCCGGTTGCCAGGTTGGCGGCGGCCCAGGCCAAGTTGCGCAACGGGTAAGCGGCATCATCGCCCCTGCGAGCGCACAGGTATAAAGGTTCTTTAGCGCCAGGCTCCGCGGAGCCTGGCGCTTGCTTTATCCTGTTATCTCACTATCCTAATGCGGCACCGCGTACCCTGATGATGCTGGTCGCCATCCTGCGCATTATCAGGATCATTTCCACACCTCCTCGGCAGCGACATCGATCGCCGGGCAAAAACGTCTTATCCAATAGATGCATGGGCAAAAGCCGTCCAACATCGATCTCGACGGCGCTGTATGCAACGTCACTATTTCGTCAGCGGAGAAAACGATCATGACCATTCCCCAACGTCGTTGGGCACGGCGCCTTGCGCTTCTGGCCATCTCTCTGCTCCTCTGCACCAAACTTCCGGCTGTTCTCCCCACTGCCGCTCAGGATGGCCCCCTGCAGGTGAGCGCATCGGTCTCGCCCACCACCGTCCAGCGCGGCGGACGAGTGACCTATACCCTGACCGTCAACAACCGCACGGTGCAGTCCAGCCAAGGGGCGACGGTGACGCACACCTTGCCAACCGGATTCCGCTATGTCGCCGGATCAACGCACATCTCTCTCGATGGCGTGACCCTGCCCTCGCGCAATCCGACCATCACCGGCTCCACACTGACATGGAACGCCACGCCATTGCCAGCAGCGCGCGCCAACGGGTTCTATGGCATGCACACCTTTGTGCAGGATCGCTGCGATAGGGATTATATCCGCTTCCAGTTGGATCGCACGCGTGAGCTGATGGGCCC
>SKLG01000248.1 GCA_007123335.1 Anaerolineae bacterium
AACGTCCGCGTCCTCGTCCGCGACCTCGACACGGTGGGCACGATCCTCGATGTGGCCATCGAGGCCGGCGCCAACGCCATCCACGGGGTAAGCTTTGGGCTGGCCGAGCCAGAGACGCTCGAGGCCGAGGCCCGCGAGCTGGCCGCCGAGAACGCCCTGGCCAAGGCCCAGGAGCTGGCCGCGCTCCACGATGTGGAGGTGGGCCAGGTGGTGAGCATCAGCGAGGTCCTCTCGGGTGGGTTCATGATGAGCAACTTTGAGCGCATGGACACGATGATGGCTCCCGCTTTTGGCGCTGGCGGGGCGGGTCCCATCACCCCCGGCGAGCTGGAACTATCGATGCAGCTTCAGGTGGTCTATGCCATCGAGTAGAGGACGCTAACCGAATACAGCGCGCTATATCCAACAGCGCGTCGAGCGTTGGGCAGTAGCCCAGCTCGACGCGCCGCTTCATGAACGACGGAAGGAGCGACACGGCCCCCTCGGGCTGGCCGATCTTTGGTTCCTCTGCCCTTCCGTTCTGCGATATCTCCTCGTCGTCTACTCATGCAACCAGGTACACCGCAAATTCAAACTATCCCATCCCTTCCCGTAGGTTAGACACCTTTGATTGTGGTATGATGGAAAAGGCGATTGTCGCGAACAAGCACCTCGCGTCATCGTCAGGATTTGTGCGCCTCGTGATATCCGCATGTTGTTCGATGACGAGAAGGAGATCAAACTATGAGAGTCACCATCGAGCGAGAGGAATGCATCGCCTGTGGAGCGTGCATGCAAGACTGCCCAGAGGTCTTTGAAGAAGATGACGAAGGCATAAGCCAAGTCGTTGAGGACTATCGGGTTGACGACAACCTGGCTGTCGGTGAGATACCGGACGACCTGGAGGATTGCGCCGAGACGGGGGCCGATGTCTGCCCCGTCGAGATCATCCACGTTGGGAGTTAGGCACCAGAGAGAATAGGAGCACGATCGCGGCCCTGTCGCTCCCCACGGGGGGAGCGTTGGCAGGGCCGCTTTATGCACGACGAGATACGCGACAAGGACACCCTAGAGCCGGTCGCCCTTGGGTCGATATGACCTCTCTTTCCCCGTGTATCCGCCCTCGAATACCCACACAACTGAGCACGTCGCCAACTCTAACCCATCCCTTCCCGTAGGCTAGACACTCGCCACTGTGGTATGCTTTGGAATAGGCGTGTCAAGAGCAATCCTGGGAGCGCCAAGGCACCCCGTCTCAATCTTATTCGCAGAAACCGCACCCGTATCATCGCCAGGCTCTTGCGTATTGGTATATCTGTTGTTTGATGACAAAAAGGAGAGCTACAATGGATAGGCGAGTTCTCAGAATCATAACGTTGCTCATCGTATTGACGTTGATCGGTGTCTTTGCCTGGAGCGCTTGGGCGCAGACTCTGACACCTACGCCTGCTGTTACACCTGAGGTGACACCCACCGTTACACCTACACCCACTGCGCCAGACCCCGGTACTGACATCACCACGCTAAACATGCCGCGCACCATTACCGTGGTGGGCAGGGGCTCGGTGAGCGTCGATCCCGATATGGCGGTAGTGACCCTGGGCGTGCAAACGACGGGCACGACGGTCAGAGAGGCCACCGACGAGGCCGCAGAGACGATGGAGGCCATCCTGGACGCGCTTGGCGAGGAGGGCATCGACGACGCGGACATTCAGACTTTGGGTTACAACATGCGGGTGGATAGGGGCTTTGGGCCTGATCGGTCGCCCGATGAGGAGGCGACCTACCATGTCAACAACAACGTCCGCGTCACCGTCCGCGATATAGATAACCTGGAAGCGGTCCTCGAAGCGGCTATCGATGCCGGCGCCAACGCCATTCACGGCGTGAGCTTTGGGTTGGCCGAGCCAGAGGAGCTAGAGGCCAAAGCGCGCGAGTTGGCCGCCGAAAACGCCCTGGCCAAGGCTCAGGCGTTGGCTGAGCTTCACAACGTTGAGGTGGGGCCGGTGGTGAGCATCAGCGAGGTCATTACGGGCGGGTTCATGCCGCAAGCCTTTGAGCGCCTGGACATGGGCGGCGCCGGAGGCCCGATCATGCCCGGTGAGCTCGAGATGTCGCTACAGCTCCAAGTGGTCTATGCCATTCAGTAAAGAACGTTGGGGCGCTAGAGCGCCAATCGCCTCTGGCAACCGATGGAGGCAAGTGAACCGGCGCCTGGCAACCGATTACACCAAAAGTTCCAACTGATTCCGTAAAGAGACTGCTCTCAGTTCGTACTATAATAAACAGAAGACGTGGCTAGAAAGCCGTCTGTCAGATATCTATGCTCAACATCAACTCGCATCAATCCCCGTCCTGAACTTTTGTGTCATGTGCTTTAGTAATTAGGAAGGAGATTTGTGATGATTAGGCGAGTTCTCACCATTGTAGCGGCATTGATGTTCGTCGGTGTCTTTGCCTGGGGCGCCTTGGCCCAGACTCCGACACCTACACCGGGAGTACCTATACCGTTAATACCAGAAACACCTACGCCTACGCCCGACAATGATGCAACACCCACACCGTTGATACCAGCTACACCCACGCCTACGCCCGACAATGACGTAACACCCACACCGTTGATACCAGATACACCCACACCCACGCCCGACAATGACGTAACACCCACACCGTTGATACCAGATACACCCACGCCTACGCCCGACAATGACGTGACACCCACACCGTTGATACCAGATACACCCACACCCACGCCCGATGCAACACCTACACCGTTGATACCAGATACACCAACACCTACGCCCGACAATGACGTAACACCTACACCTATCGCACCAGACTTGACTCCTGGAGTCATGCCTTTGGCACGCACCATCACGGTGGTGGGCAGGGGCTCGGTGATGGTGGAGCCCGATATGGCGAGGGTGAACCTGGGCGTGCAGACGACGGGCACGACGGTTCGGCAGGCCATCAACGAGGCGGCGAGGACGATGCAGGACGTCATCGATGCGCTCAGAGAGCAGGACATCGAGGATAGGGACATCCAGCTCGCGAGCTATAACGTGTGGGTGGATACAGGCTTTGGGCCTGAGCCGATGCCCGCTCAAGAGATGACGGCTACGACCTATCGCGTCAACATCGACGTCCGCGTCACTGTCCGTGACCTCGGCAACCTGGGCACGGTTCTCGAGGCGGCCATCGACGCCGGCGCCAACGCCATCTACGGGGTGAACTTTGCGATTGCCGAGCCGGAGGAGCTTGAGGCCGAGGCCCGCGAGATGGCCGCCGAGAACGCTCGGGACAGGGCCGAAGCGTTGGCCGAGCTCCATGACGTTGAGGTGGGGCCGGTGGTGAGCATCAGCGAGGTCATCACAGGCGGGATCATGCCGACAGCCTTGGACCGCATGGGCTTGGGCGACGCTGCGATGGGCCCGATCATGCCCGGCGAGCTCGAGATGTCGATACAGATCCAAGTGGTCTATGCCCTTCAGTAAGGACGCTAGGATGCCAAGGCGGCTCTAGAGCGCCAGCCGCCTCTGGCAACAGACGGAGGCATGCGAAACGGCGCGTCGAGCGGGGCTACTGCCCAACGCTCGACGCGCCGCCTTTGCTGGAGGAATTCATAAATAGGGTTGCAGTAACCCCAGGATGCACTGCAAGGGGGCCACATCGTCCTCATCAAACTGGGCCAGGCGGTGCGAATCGATGTCCAGCACGGCCACCACGCGGCCCTCTTGGCTCAGCGGGATGACGATCTCGCTCTGCGAGCGGGCGTCGCAGGCGATGTGGCCGGGAAAGGCGTGGACATCGGGGACGATCACCGGCTCGCCGGTGCGCACGCTGTGCAGGCAGACGCCGCCCCCGCGCAACACCTGGCAGGCCACCGCCCCCTGATAGGGGCCCACGTGCAGCTCGTCCTCGCCCGCGACGTGGTAGAACCCGGTCCAGGCATGGTGCGGCAGCTTATGGTGCAGCACGGCGCAGATCGTCGCCATGGCCGCGATCAGCCCCGGCGATTGACCCTCGACAAGCTCCCGGAGCTGGGCATAGATGCGCGCATAACGCCCGGGCCGGTGTTGGTCGATCATGGTTATCCCCGCCCCTCGACAAAGCGGGTGCCGTCATCGGCGCCGACCTTGGCGCGGAGGATGTCGGCCAGGCGCTCCTTGGCCGCCTCGAGCAGCCAGCGCATGGTCTCCACGGCGATCCCCTCGGCGTCGGCCATCTCCCTCTCGGAATAGCCGCAGATCAGCCCACGGATGGCCCGTTGCGAGATGAGCGGCAGCGCGGCGATGGCGTCGGCGAGGATCACCTGCCGCTCGACATGCCGCCAGAGGCGGTCGCGCAGCTCCACCGGCAGACTCTCTAGCACGCGACGCTGCGCCTCGGACGCATCGCCCCGAACAAGGTCGGAAACCCCTTGATCGTCGCGGCTGCTGTACAACAGGTCGTCCGCCTGAACCCGCACCGTGCCATTGCCTCGCTTGCGCACATGGTTGGACGCACGATAACTGACATTCTCCTGGAGCCGAGAATAGGGCGCATAGCTCAGCTCAGAGCCCGACACCCCATAACCTGGTTTATAGCGCCGCCGGCTTTTCTCTCGCCGCTGCTGCGATTTGGCCCACTCGGGCCAATCGTCGGGGGAGAGCGCCAGCTCGAATTGGCCATAGCATCCCGCGCACGCCCACAGCGATGCGCGCTGAATCTCTTGGCCACAAATGCAACACCTGAACATATCAATCCTCGGTAAACGGCGCCCACACCCTGGAGCAGGTGCGGGCTGATCATTGGCGTATGGAGCCGCGAACCGGCTCGACACGGATATAACGTGATTATACCATGGCTCGCGACACAGTCATAAGTCGGGATTTGCCAGCTATCCCTCAGCCACGCATAATGCATCTGTCGCCTCTTTCCTCGGATAAAGGAGTAGCACAATGACCCCCTTGTCTGCTTTGACGAATCAAGAACGCCTGACCCTGCTCGAGCCCGCTCGTGGCCCCGTCTCCATGGTGCTCGACACCGATACCTACAACGAGATCGACGACCAGTTCGCCCTCGTCTATGCCATGCTCTCCCCGAACCTGAGCGTCGAGGCGGTCTATGCCGCGCCCTTTTTCAACAGCCGCTCCAGCGGCCCTGAGGACGGCATGGAAAAGAGCTACGAAGAGATCGTGCGCATTTTGACCAAGCTGGACATCGATCATGAGGGGCTGGTCTATCGCGGCTCTCGCGCCTATCTGCCCTCCATGTCACAGTCGGTGCCCAGCCCGGCCGCTGAGGACCTGATCGCCCGCGCCATGGCGCCTCGCGAGGGGCCGCTCTATGTGCTGGCCATCGGCGCCATCACCAACATTGCCTCGGCGCTGCTCATCGAGCCCGAGATCGCCGGGCGCATCGTCGTGGTCTGGCTGGGTGGGCATCCGCCCTACTGGCCCACCGCCGTCGAGTTCAACTTGCGCCAGGATACCGACGCCGCCCGCGTGGTGTTTGACTCGGGCGTGCCGCTGGTGCAGATCCCTTGCAAGAACGTGGCCGAGCACCTGCGCACCACCCTGCCCGAGGTGGAGGCTTGTGTCAAGGGGCGCGGTGAGATCGGCGACTATCTCTATGGCATCTACAAGGACTATCGCGAGGACCATTTTGCCGCCTCAAAAGTGATCTGGGATATTAGCGCGGTGGCCTGGCTCAACAATCCCGACTGGGTGCCCACCGAGCTGCGCCCCTCACCCATCCTGCGCCAGGATGTGACCTGGGCGCCGGAGGATCCTGCGCGGCATCTCGTGCGCATCGCCACCGACGTGGATCGCGATCGCGTCTTTGGCGACCTGTTTCGTAAACTAGAGTAGGGGCGAGCACGTTCGCTGCTGCTAACCATTATCGCATCCCTTGGGGGGGACATGTCTAGCCCGAGAGCACCGTTCTACAACGTCTTGCTCGGCGCTATCCTGATGCTCCTGCTCGTATCCTGTTCGCCCGTGGCGTCTGCGCCTGCGCAGACGTCGAGTCCGACGCCGGATTATGACGCACTAGAGACCCGCGTCGCCGTCCAGCTGGTCGGCACGCTTACGGCCAAGGCGCCCACCGCCACCATCACGCCCACCCGCACCGAGACGCCGTTGCCGCCGACCGCCACGCCCACCCTCCTTCCTACTCACACCGCCACGGCGACGCCGACCCAGGCCGCCGATGCGGCTCTGCTCGTCTTTGTGCGCGAGGACGAGGAGCAGGTGGCGAACCTGGTGCTCCGCGATCTCGATCGCGGCAGCGAAGAGATGCTGACCCATCTGACCGAGCCCCTGACCATCAGCGATGTAGGTTGGTCGCCCGACGGGCAGTGGATCACCTTTGTCAGCGCTCACAACTATATCCACAGCCGCAACCAGGAACGTAATGTCTTTTTCATACGCCCTGATGGCACCGAGCTACGCATGGTCACCGGCGGCTATGCAGACGCGGCCAAGGCTCCAGGGCCGTATGTCGTCGTCCGTGGCCTGGTTCTCGAGCCCGTGGGCGACTGTATCGTCGGTGCCCAGGGCGTGGCCAGCCCCGTTTTGGCCGAGGACAGTGGCGCCTTTGAGCTCACCGGCGTCCCGGTGAGCGCCGAATGGGCCAGAGTGGTCTGCCAGACCGATGGCTTGATCCTGCAAGGGGATGTCGCGCTGGACCTGCAAGTTGAGGCCACGTCGCCCATCACCATCCCCCTATCCGCCACCGGACAGGGCTGGGCTCAGGCCAGCGCCTCTACGCAGGGCAACCTCGTCGGCACGGCCTATAATTGGTGGCTGGATGAGGAGGACGAGCAGCCGCATATCGACTTTTTTGCCAGGGTGGTCGAGCTTGACAACGGCCGCACGAGCCGCCTGACCCTCCCTGAGGACAGCAGCATCCTCGGCGTCGACTGGTCGCCGGTGACGACGGACCTGCTCGTGGGCGCGCTCACCGATGAGGACGGCGCCGGCCTCTACACCTGGCCTGAATTCGACAACCCCCAGCCCCTCGTCCGCATGGAGAACACTGACGACACGATCTTATCCACGGCCTATCCCGTGTGGTCGCCGCAGGGCGATCGCATCGCCTTTGAGCTGCGGCAATGGGCATGGTGGGGAGAGAATCGCTATCGGACGCTGTTGATGGTCTGGGAGGTGGGCTCGGAAGGCGAGCCTCAGGTGTTGGTCGAGCCCGACTGGGGGGAGCACGCCTCCAGGCCAGGCTGGTCGGCCGATGGCGACATGCTCTATTACCAATTCTCCACCGGCGACCCCGGAGCCGAGTTCTGGCGCAAGGATAACGGGGATATCTATCGCGTGAGCCTGGCCGAGCCCACGCCGGCGGCCCTTACCCACGACGGGCGCAGCTACCTGCCGGCCGCGCGCCCCGCCATCAAGCCCGTCGAGAACGGCACGCCGACGCCCACCGAGACGCCGGTCTCCGAGACCCCTGCCCCCACCGAGGAAGCCGAGCCTGCCCCCGCACCCTGAGCGGCGAGAGGGCCTGACGGGCGCATGGCGGGCGCATGGCGGGCGCATGGCGGGTTGACCTCCGCCGTGCGCCATGCTATCCTCGGCGCCATCGTGCGAGACCTCGATCAGGAGGACAAGATGACCAAACATCGAGCGCTCATCACCGTTCCCCAGCCCCTGCGCGGGCTGATCCTCACCGACGACGCCCTGGCCAGCCTACAGGTCGCGGCCGATGTCGCCATGAACGACGACGACCACAACTGGAGCGGCGAGGAGCTGGCCGCTCGCCTCCCCGGCGTGGAGGTGATCGTCGGCAGTTGGGGGATGCCCAAGCTCACCGAGGAGGTGCTGGCCGAGGCCGATAGCCTCAAGCTCATCGCCTATGCCGCGGGCAGCGTCAAGGGGTTCGTCACCCCGGCGCTGCACCAACGGGGCATCGCCGTGAGCCACGCGGCGGCGCGCATCGCCGATTCGGTGGCCGAATACTCGCTGCTCTGCGCCATGCTCGGGCTGCGACGCTTCCACGAGCTGGATCGCCGGCTCAAGACAGGCGAGTCGTGGCCCAAGAGCCGCGATATGGACACCTTTGAGATCGCCGGCAAAAAGGTCGGGCTGCTGGGCATGGGCTATGTGGGCCAGCGCAGCGCGCGGCTCTTTCACGCCGTGGGCGCCGAGGTGTGGGCCTATGACCCCTATCTCTCGGCAGAAGAGGCGGAGCGCCTGGGCGTGACCCTCGCCGGGCTGGATGACCTGCTGCGCGCCTGCAAGGTCATCTCGGTGCACCTGCCCGTCACCGAGGAGACCCACCACCTGCTGGGTGCCCGCGAGCTGGGCCTCATCCAGGATGGCGCCGTGTTCGTCAACTCGGCGCGCTCGTGGGTCGTCGATCAAGAGGCGATGCTGGGTGAGCTATCCAGCGGCCGCTTTTGGGCGGCGCTGGACGTGTTCGACCAGGAGCCACTGCCCGACGACCACCCGCTGCGCGAGCTGGACAATGTGCTGCTCACCCCGCACATCGCCGGGCTGACGCGAGATTCCTATCAGAACCTGATGGCCACCATGATCGACGAGGCGCTGCGCCTCTTCCAGGGCGAGCCGCTGCTCTACCAGGTTGACCCCCATAAGCTCGAGATCATGGCCTGAGCCACCCACCGAAAAGCCACGACACGTACAAGGAGCGTAACATGACCAGCTATCCCATCGGTAGCGCCAAAGCGGACCTCGACACCCCCTGCCTGTGCCTCGACGCGGCGGCGTTGGAGCG
>SKLG01000258.1 GCA_007123335.1 Anaerolineae bacterium
GCGACCACGTCGGCGGCGGCGATGAGCTGCGGCACGTCGCGGCGCACGCCCAGCAGATGGACATTGTGAGCCAGACCGTGCTCGCTAATAAAGACCAGAATGCGACGATAATAGCTTTGTAATTGCGACAAAGAGCCTCGCAGGCCTGATAGCAGTGTGGGGACCGGTCCAGCGATGAGCAGGTGAGCATCGGGCAGGCTTTCGCAGATCGAGGACATGGCCTGCACCAACGGCAATGTGCCCTTGATGATGCTGACGCCGCCGAGCATGAGGATCACCGGCGCCGATGGGTCAAGACCGAGTTGCCGCCGCGTCCGGTCGCCGTCGATCTCGGGGCGAAACTCGGTCAGGTCGACGAAATTGGGCACCACGTGGACGCGCTCGTCGGCGATGAGCGGCGCGGCGTTGCTGCGGCAGATGGCGATGACCTGATCCGCCCAACGGTGGATCATCTGACGCATCAAGGCAAGCCGCAGCCCCAGGTAGCCGGGGTGCAGCGGCTCGCGGATGTGCCAGACCACCGGGACGCCGGCGCGGTGCGCGCCGAGGGCCGAGGCGGGGAGCACGGTGCTGTTCAGGTGCACCAAGTCGGGCCGTAGCGCGCGGACCAGGCGCTCGGTGTGGCGCACCGAGCGCGGAAAGTGGAGGATTTTGCGCAGCAGCACGTCGGGGCGGCGCAGCGAGAACCAGGCGCCGGCGGTGTGGTCGAAATGGTCGATCCGGCCCTCCACCAGCGTCTCGACCCCCTCTTCGCGAAAGGCCTGCGCCGCCGGCCCCTCGTAGAGGCAGGCGACAATGGGCTCGTAGCGGCGGCGATCCAGGCGGCGTAATAGAAAGAGCAGGCTCAGCGTGGCCCCGCTGATGTCGGCGGCGTGGTGGATATAGAGCACCCGCGCTCGATCTTGAGAGCTGCTCTCGGTGGGTTCGTGGGGGTTCAGTGCCTCGTGCCCTGAGACGTGCCGCATTCTAGGCATGGATGGCGACGTTCAAGATGGTCAGAAGCGTGGAGGTGGACGTTATGTCGGGACGTGGAAATTCTTCCAGGTATAGCTCTGTCGCCTCTTTCAGATGGGCGATTGCATCCTCTACGGTATAACCCTGGCTGACCGTCCCAACCTCGGGGCATTGGGCGACATATATATCTTGTTCTTTATGGATGATCGCTATAAGACGCATAGTAATCCTATGAACGGTCTTTAATCACCTGAAGCGCAGTATACCCCCGCCATGTTGCGGCGGGCAAATATTTGCCCCAGTACGCGCTCAATGTTCTGTGCATAGGTCTCTGGCGCGTAGCGGCTGTGGGCCACCGCCAGCGTGCCCTCGGCCCTCTCGGCGATCTCGGGGAGGGGCAGGTTGGCCGCCTGGCGCAGCGTCTCGCGGATGCCCTGGACGTCGGCCCGTTCGAGGAGCAGGCCGATATCGTCAGTGTCGATGCCGCTCTCGCGGGTGACGATGGGGATGAGCCCCTGGCCCATGCAGGCCAGCACGCCGCCGGCCATCCCCTCGGAGCAGGAGGCCAGCACCGTAAAGGCACAGCGGGAGGTGAGCCGCCGAAACCGCTCCGCGTGAGGGTCCACCCAGCCGATGGGGTGGACGTTGGGCAGCTCGAACAGCTCGCGGGGATATGCGCCGATAAAGGCCCTTTCCTCGGCGGTGTGCAGCGCCCCACAGACCCACAGGTGTAGGTCGGGGAGGCCGGCGAACGCCTCCAGGAGCAGGTCCAGCCCCTTGTGCAACAGCCCGGTCCCCGCAAAGAGCAAAAAGTGGCGGCGCGCCTCGGCCAGGTCCTTGCCCTCGTCTGGCGGCGCCATGGGGAGGATGGTGTTGTCGATGGGCAGCACCAGAGGATGGTGGGCGTGATAGGTGCTCGCCGTAAAGCCGTTGCCGATGACGATCACTGCGTCGGCCTGCTCGATCCAGGTGTTCGCCGGCAGGCGTCGCGGGAGGGGCAGATGCACCCCTCGGCGGGCGCGCAGGGCGGCGACCCGCGCATCCTCGGCGGTCTCCTGAAACGCCCAGTGGGCGCCGGTGGCATAGTAGACGCGCAACGTCTCCTTGGGCAACAGCGACGATAGCCGGTAAAAGTTGTCCTGCATCCCCAAAAAGAGGTCGTAGCGACGCGCCGGCGTAAACGCGCGGTCCTTCCAATCGACGACGTCGACGCTATACCCCAGGCGATTGAGGGCCTGCGCCATGGCGACGGCCTGCAAGGCGTTCGAGTGGGACGCCCGCCCGAGAGCGTCGGGCGGCGCGTAAAAGGGCTGGGCCAGGTAGCTGACCAGCGCCCGCTTGTGTGGGGGAGATGGGGCGCCGGCGACATAATCGAGGACCGGCCCGGCCGGCGAGGTGGCCTGCCGCAGGCTGCGCAACGCGGGGCGCACATGCCAGCAGAATCCCCAGAAGGCCCTTCCCCGCAACGATGTGGGATGTGGCAGCTCGGCGAGCGGCCTAGGCATGGCTGCCGGGCTTGGGCGCCAGATGGTAGGCGCTGTGTTGCAGGACATCCTCCGCCAGATCATAGGCCCAAAAGATGTAGGGAGGCTCGCAGAACGCCGGGGCGGCGGCGAACCAGGTATCGCCCAGACGCAGCGGCGGCACTCCCTCGTGATAGTGGCCGCTCAGCACGAGGCGCACGTTCCCGCTGCCCACGATTTGCTCGGCCAGCGCCTCGGCGTCGGCATAGGCGTAAGGGTAGCCGTCGCGATAGGGCGGCCAGATGAGATAGTGCTGGAGGTGAATCTGGGGCGGCGACGTCGGGTCGGCCAGGACCTGCTCAAAGCGCTCTCGCTGGCGGCCGGTGCGATGGGGCACGTGGTCGGCATCCTCGGGATCATGGAAGGTGACCAGACGATAGCCGCCGAGATCGCGGGTCCCTGAAGGATGGAAGACCTCCTCCACCAGCGCCATGTCGTCGTGGTTGCCGGGGATGACCACGTGGGGGACGGCCAGCTCCTCCAGCCAGCGGCGCAGATAGACGAGATCGCGGCGGGCGCCGGGGATCGGATCGAACGGATGTCGCGAGTCGGCGTCGCTCCGTGGGAATTCGAGCAGGTCGCCGCTGAGAACGATCAGGTCGGGCGCCAGATCGCGGATCGTGGGCGTCGCGGTGCGCAACAGCGCGGCGACGCCCCGGCTGCGGCGCTCCGGGATGCCCGACGCGCCGCCGAGGTGGTAGCGCATGTGCAGATCCGATAGATGAACAATACGCAAGATACGACTCCTGATGATAAACGGTTTCAACCACTCTCCTGCTCGACCCCCAGAGCGCTGCTGTCGGTGACGAGCTAGGCCTCACTAGAGGGTTTCAAGACGGCTCCGCCCCTGGGCCACTCCTTGCCCTCCGGACGAAGCTCTTCCGAGGCGCCGCCGATTTGCCGCAATATCGTGAGGACGTCGTAGAACTCTTGATGCTCCACGATCTTACCATCGCGCAAGGTGAACAGGTCGCTGGCGAGAAGGTCAAAGCTTCCATGGCTCGGCGGAATGCCATCATAGTCCCCCTCATGTGTCCCCCGTGCTCTGTGCACCGAACACACCATGTCCCCCTCTGCGAGGATGACTTGAATCTGGGGATCAAGATCGGGAAAAGTTGCGATGGCCTCGCGAATCACCTCTCGGTAGACATCAAGGCCTCGGACCTCGCCGATCTCCGGAGTCTTGTAGATCAGATTCTCATCACAGACCTCATCCAGCAAGGCAAGATCGTGCGATCGGACAATCTCAAAGAGACGGCGAACGATCTCCTTGTTCTTCTCAATAGACATATCAGCCTCCTTTGGGCCCAGGGGAGCCGGCTCGCTTCTTGCCCTGCTCCGTCATCGCCCGCTGCTTTTCGCGGACCATCGTTTTTATGAATTCCACGCGTCGAAAGCGTATTGCTGACCAGTCCGCGTCAATCGCCACCTGACGGACGCTTTCAAAGCTGAGTTCGCCCAACACCACCCAACCTGTGTCACGATTAAACTCGGCCTTGAAATTTTTTGAACTGGCTTTGGGATAGGCAAACCATATGATGGCATCGCCTTCCGCCTTTGCGGCGATAGACCTGGCCAAGCTATCCACCTCATCCTGTTTTGTCACAAACGCCAACGAAAAGACGATGCGCTGGATGCTATCCAGGCTTTGCCGAATGGCGACGTCCTCCAGTGAGGCGAGTTCTGGTTCAAAGGACTCGGGCGCGTTCAATACCACGATTTCTTGCTGATCCTTCAAGTTGAGTTTCTTGAAAATATCGGACATGTTCCCTCCTCAACCAGATCATCGGCATAGAGCGCTCACATGGGTCTTTTATTCTGTTCCAGCAAATCGATCAACTTGGCCAATCGGTTTATCCGGGTCTGCTCCCTCTTGGCCTCGAAATAGAGGCCGACAAACTGTTGCTGGGCTGATCTGGGCAGATTTCGAAAGTTGTCAAGGGCCACTTTGCTCTTGCTGACGAGTTCCTCAAACTCGCTGAATCTCTCTTCTGGAATCGTTCTATCATGAACCACATCCCAGGTGCCATCTCGTTTTGCCCGCTCAACGGCTTCCAGCCCCTGGGAGGTCATCAACTGTTCGCCGATGAGTTTCTCGACCAGCTTTTTATTCCTTTCAGACCAGTGGCTACCTTTGCGCCTTGGGGAAAAGTACTTTTTGTATCTCGATTCATCGATCTTTTTGATCAAGCCATCAATCCAGCCAAAACAGAGGGCTTCTTCAAGCGCTTCAGCAGCCGTCAAGGTCACCAGGGATCGGTCTTTGCCAAAGATTAGCCATACGCCTTGATCAGAACTATTCAGAGAAAGCCAATCCCGAAAGTCCTGCCTGGTTCTAAAAATCAGCTCGTCTGCCATTGGCATCTCCTACCGTTCCATACTGCCTACGGCCAGCGCCCTGTAATCCACTAGCAGCATCGTATACGGAAAAGGCAGCGCGATCAAGCGCGGAATGTACCAGTTCTCTGCCAGGGCGTTCGCCAATTCGGCCTGCTGATGGTATAATCTGAGAGAATGAAGGAATGTTGGGCAAGTAGGAGGTCAATCATGTCTGGTCACAGCAAGTGGGCTACGATTCGACGCTCCAAAGCGGCGAACGATGCCAAGCGTGGCAAGCTCTTCACCAAGGTCGGGCACGAGATTGTGGTCGCTGTGCGCGAGGGCGGCCCCGACCCGGAATCGAACGTGTCGTTACGCATGGCGTTGGACAAAGCCCGCAAGGCCAACATGCCCAAGGATAATATCACGCGCGCCATCAAGCGTGGCACCGGCGAACTCCGCGATCAGGGCGAGATTGTCGAGGCCTACTATGAGGGCTATGGCCCCCATGGCACGGCCATCATGGTCAAGACGGTGACCGATAACCGCAACCGGGCCGTATCGGAAATTCGACATGTCTTTTCGCGCTATGGAGGCAATCTGGGGTCCGAGGGCTGTGTGGCCTGGATGTTCTCGCAAAAGGGACGCATCGAGATCGAGCCTGGCGCAGAGGACCCGGAGGAGATCGCGCTCATCGCCATTGACTCGGGCGCTGAGGATGTGGAGATCGGTGAGGAGCTGGTCGAGGTGTACACCGAGGTCGCCGATTTCAAAAAAGTGCAGGACACGCTGTCCGAGGGGTACGAGCTAGCCAATTCCGAGCTCGCCTGGATCCCCCAGAGCACCACGGCGCCGGGAGAAAAAGAGACGATTCAGACCATGAAGCTCATCGAGGCCCTTGAGGATCTCGATGATGTGCAGCAGGTCTACTCCAATCTCGAGATCTCGGACGACGTCGTCGCCAAGTACGAACAGCAGGCCGCATAGGCCCCCTGGGCGACGATATGCTGGTTTTGGGCCTCGATCCCGGCCTGGCGACCACGGGATATGGCGTCATAGAGGGCAATGGCCGCGAGCTGCGGCACATCGCCCACGGCACCATTCGCACCGCCGCCAAGCAGCCGATGGCGCAGCGCTTGATCGATCTGCACCAAAAGCTCGGCGAGCTCATCGAGCAGTTCCGGCCAGATGTGGCCGTCGTCGAGGATCTATTCTTTGCCACCAACGCGCGCACTGCCATGAGCGTCGGGCAGGCGCGGGGCGTCTTGCTCTTGACCCTGGCCCAGGCCGGGCTGCCGGTGTTCGAATATACGCCGTTGCAGATCAAGCAGGCGGTGACCGGCTATGGACAGGCGGACAAGAATCAGGTGCAGCAAATGGTGCGCATGCTGCTTCATCTGGAGGAGCTTCCCCGCCCCGACGATGCCGCCGACGCCCTGGCCGTCTCGATCTGCCATCAACATTCGGCCAAGATGCAATCGCTCATCGATAGCCAATAGGGGTCGACCGTGATCGCCACCCTGCGCGGAAAAGTTCGGGCCGTCCAAAGCGACTCGCTCATCGTAGAAGTGGGCGGCGTCGGGTATCGCGTCTTTTGCGTCGGCGGCCTCCTCTCGGGCAAGGTGCGCACCGGGCAGTCCCTCGAGCTCTATACCCACATGTGCGTGCGCGAGAACGACATCACCCTCTATGGCTTTGTCTCGGAGGAGGAGCAAGGGCTGTTCGCGCTGTTGGTGGGCGTGAACGGCATAGGCCCGCGAACGGCGTTGGCGGCGTTATCCTCCCTCTCTCCCGATGCCCTGCGCGGCGCCATCGTGCGCGAGGACCTGGACGTGCTCACGCGCATCCCCGGGGTGGGCCCCAAGACGGCGCGACGCCTGATGCTCGATCTGCGCGATCGGTTGCAGGCCGTGGCCGGCGTTGAGGGGATGGCCATACCGGACCAGGAGGATGTGGACGTCATCAACGCCCTCACCGCGTTGGGCTATAGCGTGGCCGAGGCCACCCAGGCCATTGAGGCGATCCCCGATGAGGTTCAGGCCCTGGATGAGCGCATTCTGGCCGCGTTGCGGGTGTTGAGCAGCCTGTGAGCGAGGAGCGATCATGCCCTGGGCGGATGGCGTTCTGCTGCTTCTGCTGGCCGCTTTTGCGGCCAATGGCACGTTCCTGGGCCTGATCCGCCAGCTCGCCGCCCTGGTGGGGCTGTTGCTGGGGTTGACCCTGGCCATCCTGTTCTATCAACCTCTCGCCGCAATTCTCGCCCGCCTGACCCCCCGGCTGCCTCCCGAGGCCACCGCCTTTGTGCTGATCCTGCTGGGTGTGTGGATCGCGGCCCATCTTGCAGCTGCTCTTGCAGCCCCTCTCGCAGCCCCTCTCGCGGCCCCTCTACGCCCCCGCAACTCGGATACCGATTCCGATGTCGACGGGCTGGACGCCGCCTCCGGCACCCTCTTTGGATTGCTCACCGGCATCCTCCTGCTCTCGATCCTCGCCACCGGCGCGGTCTGGCTGAGTTTGCCTGTGGCCAGGGCGCTGCGTCAATCCTATCTGGGCGGCTGGCTGCTGGACGTTGGCGCCTGGATGGCGGGGATTCTGTCGGCCTGGCTGCCTGTCCCCTGGGCGTCATAAAGGCCGGGCCAGACGCGGCTGCCTCAGAGGCCGGGGATCGAGAACAGCTCCTGCCAGGCGATGGGCGCCCACTGCAACGCCTGGGGATAGGTGCCCAGCACCAGGAGCGCCAAAGCGATGAGCAGCGGTATGAGCTGCGACACCAGGGGTTGGTGACGCGGCGTGGACGCGGCCACCGGCTGGAACGTGGCCACCAGACAGCGGGCCAGGGCCCAGATCGGGCCGATGGCCGCCAGTTGCAGGGCGATGGCCAGGCCCGGGTTCGCCTGAGCGACCAACTGGGCGATGGCAAAGCGGCTCATAAAGCCCCCCGTCGGCGGCAAGCCTACCAGGGCCCATCCGCCAAGCGCCAGCGTTAGCGTCGTCAGCGGGACACGACGCCAGGCCCCGATCAAGTCGGTCTCTCTATCGCCGCCGAGTTCGTGGCGCAGCAGGCCGACAAGCATGCTCATCGCCGCCAGCGCCAGCCCCCGATGGATCATATGCAAGAAGGCTATGGGCGCCCCGACGCCGCCCTCCAGCCCAAGCGCCACCATGATCAGGCCCGCATCCGCCAGCGCCGCATACCCCACAATACGCGACACCGAGCGCTGCACCCAGGCGCCCAGGCTGCCCACCGCCACGCTGGCGACCCCCAAAAAGAGCAGCATACTGGTCGCCAACGGCTCGCCAGCGATCCACACCCCGCCGGCCAGCGTCTGCTGAAGCCTCAGCAAGCCGATGGCTTGCAGCATCACCCCCAGCAGAATGGTTGACAGCACGCTACCATGAGCCAGCGCCGGAGGCTGCCACACATAAAAGGGCGCAGCCGCGACGACGATGGCAAAGCCCATGGCGATGGTCAGGCCGCCTATGGGGATCAAGTGGGCCTGATTGGGATCCAGGGCATATTGCTGCAAGGCCCAGGCGCCCACGAGTAACAGTGTCCCGGCCAGGATGAGCAGAAACAGGGCCCGCAGGGCGATCAGCGCCGCATCGGCACGATAGAGCGGCAAGAGCAACAGAGCCAAAGTGGCGCCTGCCAGCATCAGAATGACGGCGAGGGCCAGATTCTCGATGGTCAGAGCGGCGGCGAACAGGCCATACGCGATCAATGCCAGCGCATTCGCCCCTGCGCCCTGATCCACACGATGACCATAGAGCACAGCCAGGCCCAGCAGCGCGGCGCTGATCGCCAACCCCACCGCCGCGATGGGCACAAGCCGGGCAGTGCGTCCCAGGATGAGCATCGGCGGGATCTCGGGCGTCGTTGCCAACGCAATGGCCAGCGCCATAAAC
>SKLG01000062.1 GCA_007123335.1 Anaerolineae bacterium
GTGCCCGGCACTTGAATAGCGGCGCTTTCCAAGTGCTCCAGCCACGCGGCATAGTCGGCAGCGGGCAAATAGGCCCCGGCCACCTGGTGTAGCTTGCGCTTGGTGCTCTTGACCGCCTCTTTGAAACTGCGGCGGATGGCCAGCTCATCGGCGCCGATCTCGGCAATCAGCGCCGGTGAGACGGCGGCGTATTTGCTGCTGCGGCGCACCTGCTCCACCAGTCGCTGGAGGTCGGCGTCGCGTGCGGTCATGGGGTCTCTTGGGCCTCTCGGCCGGCGATCACTAGGACAAACTCGCCCCGAAGCGTCTCCTCAGACAGTTCGGCGCGCAATTCACTCAACATGCCTCGCCAGACCCGCTCATAGAGCTTGGTCAGATCGTTGGCCACCGCCGCCGGCCGGTCGCCCAGGACGGATAGCGCATCGTCCAGCGAGCGCAGCAGGCGATGGGGGCTCTCATAGTAGATGAGGGTATAAGGAGATTCGGCATCAGCCTCATAGTACGCACGCCGTGCCCCCGCTTTGCGCGGCGTAAAGCCGCGAAAGGTAAAGCTGTGCACCGGCAGTCCCGAAAGTACCAATGCCATGACAAACGCCGTGGGTCCTGGAATCATGGTCACGGGAATATCGTGGGCATAGGCTCGACGCACCAAGGTAAAGCCGGGGTCGGCGATGCCCGGCGTGCCGGCGTTGGTGACCAGCGCCACCGACTCGCCGGCGGCCATCCGCTCGATGAGCCGCTCCCCGGCGGCCTCCTTGTTGTGCTCATGAAACGAGATCTGCGGTTTTTGCAGCCCGAGATGCTTGAGCAGGCGACCGGTCTTGCGCGTGTCCTCACTGGCCACCAGGTCGACGTCACGCAGCGTCTCGATGGCGCGCAAGGTGATGTCGTCCAGGTTGCCGATGGGGGTAGCGACGAGGTAGAGCATGGAGCATTCCTGCTTTCAGGCTAAAGATCGAACGGTGGACACCGTCGATGCGGCATGTTGGCATGCCGCATCGACGATGTACGTGCTCATCACTCTCCGTCAGGCTGCCAGCGCAGAATCAGGTTACGCGCAGCGCGCACCTCATCCAGGCGAGTCACCGGCGCCTTGTGCGGCGCCTCGTGGAGCAGCTCCGGGTTCGTGCGCGCCTCCTCGGCGATTTTGGTCATAGCGTCCACAAAGGCGTCCAACGTGCGCTTGCTCTCCGTCTCGGTGGGCTCGATCATGAGCGCCTCGGGGACGATGAGCGGGAAATAGTTGGTCGGCGGGTGCATACCATAGTCGATGAGCCGCTTGGAGATGTCCAGGGCGCGAATGTCCGGCGCCTCCTCCACCTCGCCACGCAGCACAAACTCGTGCATGCAGGTCCGATCGTAGCTGAGCGGATAGACCTCTTTGAGGATCACCTGCAAATAGTTGGCGTTGAGCACAGCGGCCTCGGTGACCTCTAGCAGGCCCGCCGCACCCAACATACGGATGTAGGTGTAGGCGCGCACCATGACCCCAAAGTGGCCATAGAACGATTTGAGACGGCCGATGGATTGGGGCGGCATGCGCAGGCTATACCAGGTGCCGCGATGGTACTCTGATGGCGAGTCGGCGGCGTTGTTGCCATTGCCGTTCTCGGCATCCACCTCGTCCTCGGCGATCAACGCCTCCTCGGCATAGACGATGGGGCCGGGCACAAACTCGGCCAACGCCGGGCTGGCGCCCACGGGCCCCGATCCAGGCCCCCCACCACCGTGAGGCGTGGAGAAGGTCTTGTGCAGGTTCAGATGCATGACGTCAAAGCCGGTCTCGGCAGGCTTGGTGATGCCCAATAGCGCGTTCATGTTGGCGCCGTCGCCATACATCAATCCCCCGGCCTCGTGGACCAGACGGGTGATCTCGAGGATGTTCTCATCGAACAGCCCCAACGTGTTGGGGTTGGTCAGCATCATGCCGGCCACCCGGTCGCTGAGGTGGGCGCGCAGGTCGTCAAGATCGACGTTGCCGCGATTGTCCGACTTGAGCTCGACCATCTCGAACCCGGCCATGGCGGTCGTCGCCGGGTTGGTGCCATGGGCCGAATCGGGGATGAGCATCAGTGTGCGCTGGGTGTCTCCCCGCGATTGGTGATAGTTGCGGATCATCAGCACGCCAGCAAGTTCGCCATGGGCGCCAGCAGCGGGCTGCAAGCTGACCGCCGTAAACCCGGTGATCGCCTTGAGGGCCTCCTGAAGCTCGTACATCAACCGCAAGTTGCCCTGCACCGTCTCCTCCGGCTGGTAGGGATGGGTCTCCACCAGGCCGGGCAGACGGGCCATGTCCTCGTTGATCTTGGGATTGTACTTCATCGTGCACGAGCCCAGCGGATAAAAGCCCACATCAACGCCGTGATTCATCTGGGACAGGTGCACATAGTGGCGCATGAGATCGCCCTCGGTCACCTCCGGCAGGTTCAGATCATCGCGGAGTAGCGGAGCCGGTGGCAGCTCGGCCCTGGGCACATCGAGATCCGGCAGGCGCGCGGCGCAACGTCCTGGCGCTCCGAGTTCATAGATAATGGGCTCGGTCATCTCGCTATCTCCTCCAGCGCCTCGACCAACTGTGCGATCTCGTCGGCGGTGTTCATCTCGGTCACGCAAAGCAGCATGTGACCGGCTAGCTCGGGATAGGTCTGACCCAGGTCATACCCACCCAACAGGTCATAGTCATAGAGCAGGCGCCGGTTGATGTCGGCTACGGGCTTTTCGCAGCGCACGACAAACTCGTGGAAGAACGGCACCGTTAGATCGACGTGATAGCCATCCAACACCGAGATCGCCTCGGCGGCGTGATGCGCCTTGTGATAGCAGAGCTGCGACACCTGAGCCAGGCCACAGCGGCCCAACCCGGCCATATACACAGCGGCGGCCAGGGCGTTCAAACCCTGGTTGGTGCAGATGTTGGAGGTTGCTCGCTCTCGACGGATGTGCTGCTCCCGTGTCGACAGGGTGAGCACATAGCCTCGACGTCCCTCGGTGTCGACGGTCTCTCCTACCAGGCGCCCGGCCATGCGGCGCACATACTTTTCCTGGCAGGCGAAAAAGCCCAGGTAGGGGCCGCCAAAGTTGAGTCCGTTGCCCAACGCCTGGCCCTCGCCCAGGACAATGTCGGCGTCAAACGCGCCGGGCGGCTTGAGCAGGCCCAGGCTGATGGGGTTGCAGACCACGACGAGAATGGCGCCTTTGGCGTGCACGGCCTCGGCGACACCTTCGAGGTCGAGGATCTCGCCCAGGAAGGTGGGTGTCTGAATCATCAGGCACGCCGTGTCCTCGTCGACCATCTCGATCAGAGCCTCAACGTCCGTGCGCGGGGCATTGCTGCCCAGGCCCTCATCGCCCACCAGCTCGACGCCCATACCCTGGATATAGGTGCGCACCACCTGCCGATACTCAGGATGAACCGTGGGCGCCATGACTACACGGTTACGCTTGCCGCGAGTAGCGCTCAGTGCCATGATGGCGGCCTCAGCCAACGCAGTGGCGCCGTCATAGTGGGAGGCGTTGCTCACCGCCATGCCGGTCAGCTCGCAGATCATGGTCTGATACTCGAAAATGGCCTGCAACGTACCCTGGCTAATCTCCGCCTGATAGGGTGTGTAGGCGGTGTAAAACTCGGAACGGCTGATGACGTGATCGACGATCGCCGGGACAAAGTGATGATAAGCGCCAGCCCCCAGGAAACAGGGGATATGTCCTACATCGAGATTGTCATCGGCCAGATGCTGCATCTCGCGCACGATCTCTAGCTCTGAGAGCGGTCGCGGCAGTTCGACGGTCGGGAAACGATGGCTCGCCGGGATGCATTGAAAGAGATCTTCGATCTCACTCACCCCGATGCGGGCCAGCATCTCGCGACGCTCGGCCTCTGTATGGGGGACAAAGGTCATCTAGTGCGCTCCTTCTTCCTCGGCCTCTTCGGCAAATTGCCGATACTCTTCGGCATCCATCAAGTCCTCGACCTCGTCCGGGTCCTCGACCAGGATGCGCACGAACCAGCCCTCGCCATAGCAATCCTGGTTGACGAGATCGGGGGTGTCCTCTAGTTCCTCGTTGATCTCGACGATCTCGCCGGCCACCGGCAGGTAGCAGTCCGAGGCAGCCTTGACCGACTCGACCACGGCATAGATCTCGCCCTGGCTGAAACTATCGCCTGGCTCGGGAAGCTCGACGTAGACGATATCGCTGAGCTGTGTCTGGGCATAGTCGGTGATGCCTGCATAGGCATGCTCGCCTTCCATGCGGACCCACTCGTGGGACTTGGTATAGCGACAATCGGGATGTACTTTAACCGCCATGTGATTCCTCTCCTTTTCGTATGGTGATGCTGAACAAGCACGCCGACGCGTGCCAGCGCAAGCGTTCCTACGTCAGTGTTCCTGCGCCAGCATCGAATCTCTCATCATCTGGGTCTACTTTGCATCAAATCAGAGCCTGGTGCAAGTTTCGCCACATCATGCCTAGTCCGCAAAGAGCAGCCATGGTTCTACCCTGGTCAACGCCGATAGGCCGGAACGTAGAACGGCTTTTTCACCACCTTGGCGCGCCGTGGCTTGTCGCGAATGAGGATATCGATCTCGGTCTCGGGCTCGGCATAGTCCGCGGGGACATAGGCCATACCCACAAAGGCGTCCAGCGTGGGCGCATAGATGCCGCTGGTCACCTCGCCGATGACCTCGCCATCCGAGGCAACGGCATACTCGTGGCGCGGCACTCCGCGATCGGCCATGACAAAGGCGATCAGATGCTCGGTCGGACCTTCGAGCTGCGCCTTGAGCAATGCCTCGCGCCCGATAAAGCCCTCCTTGTGTAGCGCCACCGCCCAGCCCAGACCCGCTTCCAGGGGCGTCCTGCTGGCCGATATCTCCTGACCGTAGAGGGGCATACAGGCTTCGAGGCGCAACGAGTCTCGCGCAGCTAGGCCACACGGGATGAGGCCCTGCGGCTCGCCGATCTCCAACAGACGGTCCCAGATCTTTACCGCCTCTTCGGCGGGGAAATAGAGCTCAAAGCCGTCCTCGCCGGTGTAACCGGTGCGCCCCACAAAGGTGGGCACATCGGCGACTGTCGTCTGCACCGCCGAGTGGTATTTCATCGCGGTGAGATCGGCGGCGCAGATTGGCTGAAGAATCTGCTCTGACAACGGTCCCTGCAACGCCAACATATAGGTCTCTTCGGACACATTCTCGATCGTGACATCGAGCCCACCATGATGGGCTTTCATCCAGCGGGTGTCCTTGGCATTGTTGGAGGCGTTGATGGCGACGAAATAGCTATCGGGCAACCGATAGATAAAGGTATCGTCAACGACCGTCCCGTCGGCATAGCACATGGGCGAGTAGTTGGCCCGCCCGACGCGAAAGCGGCTTACGTCGGCGGTCATGATCCGCTGGAGAAAGGCCAACGCATCTGGGCCCGACACGCGCACCTGGCCCATATGATCAATATCGAACAGGCCCGCCGCCTGGCGAACGCGCAGGTGCTCCTCCTTGGGGCCCGTAGGATACTGCACCGGCAACCAATAGCCGGCGTACTCGACCATGCGCGCGTCGCGTTCGACGTGTCGTGCGTACAGTTCCGTCTGTTTCGTCATGAGACCTCGTTTCTACCCTGTCTCGGGATGGTGAGAGTTGTCCCCACACAACGTGGCGAGGAGCGCGTCTAACTCGGCCCGGGCTTTATCAGATGTCAGGGTGCAGGGGTGATTGTACAGCGGGCCACCTGGCCTCTCGTTATAGTAGGGACGGTTGCAGCCTGGGCAGCCAGCGGTGCGAAACGCTGTGCCATCGCCTAGGAGGATGCGGAGCGTATCCTCAGCTATGCCCAGATCCACGATCCGCCCATCCAGACCATACGCCATCTGCTCGGCGCGAGCCACGCCCTGGACGATAAGCCAATGGGCAGCCTGTACTCGACGATAGCTGATTAGCTCCGGGGGCTGTCGATTCTCCCAAGCGGAACCCCTAACCGGCGTCAACGCAAACAGGCCGATGGTGACGCCCAGATCGTATATCGTCTGCATGCGCTCTGCCATCTCACGCTCCGACTCGCCCAGCCCGGCGATGAGATGGGTGCCGATGCGCCCGGGAAACACGTCGGCGGCGCAGGCCAGCAGCTTCCAGACGCGCTCCCAGTCAGCCCCCTTGACGGCATGATACAGCATCGGAGTGGCTGCGTCCAGCGCCAGGGTCACCCGTTCAGCGCCGGCTTTCAGCAGCGCGGACACATCCTCGATGCTGCGCGCAGCGATGGATACACAGATAGGCATCGGGCTGAGACTGCGCAACATGGCTACAGCGGCCAGAGCACGCTCTATATAACCTGGATGCACCGTGACTTGAAAACAAGCGCGGGCAATACGTTCCTCGCGAAAAGCCCGCGCTACAGCCTCAGCCACCTTGCCCGCCGCAAAGGGCGGCCACACTACCCGCGACAGAGCATCGGCGCTGGCCTGACTATCCCGAGCCTGGGCGCAAAAGGCGCAGGCCCGCTGACAGCGATCACCAAGCATCAGATAGGCAGTCGTCGGCGCAACATCCATGGCCAGCGTGCAGAGGCCGAGCACCGCTGCGCTGCCGGAGGACACTCGCCATAGAGGTTCTGACGCCTCGCACGTCTCGGTGTTAGCCAACTCTAATCCAGCCCGCAGCATTCGTCCCCCCATAGGATCTCCAGCCCCAGTTCCTCGGCGGTCGTTTGAGCGGCGCGACAGGGATTCACGATGACGTTCGCGCCGGCGCGTACCGCCAGCTCGTCCAGCGCCTGCCGATAGGCGCCAAAGGGCCGCATACAGCCTAAATAGAGTTTGGCGCTGGGCAGCATCAGGCGAGCATCGAGCAACACCTCGGCCACCTGATCCAGCGGCGGTGGGGCGCATTCGGCATAGCGTGTGCCCTCGGTAGGGATGAGCACCAGCAGGATCAGCCGCTCCACGCCATGGGCAGCTAACGCAGACAATGCCTGCCTCTCGGCACGAATCTGCCCGCCAAAGAGTCCTAACGTAAGGTGGGGCACCACCGGGGCATAGCGCTCCAGCAATGCCAACGTCTCCATATAGTCGTCAAGGTCGGCGTCCAGGCCATAGACCTCGCGGGCCGTCTCGGCGTCTCCGACGATGTCAAAGGAGATGACATCCACCAGCGGCGCGATGGCCGCCATATCGGCCTCATCCACCATGCCCACGTGCCAGTTGAGGCGCCGTCCAGGATGCAAACGGGCCACCTGCTCCAGATGGCTTGTCACCGGCACCCGCCCGTGGGCATCGCAGCCGCCGGAGATCAGATAGCTGGAGGCGTGCTCCCTGGGCGAGACCTCCCAGATAGGGCGCATATGCTCCAGATAGTGGCCACCACAGTGGGCACAATCCAGAGCGCATTGGGTGCCAGTGAGGCTGACGGGCTGGGTGCGCGTCGGGCGATCAAACCGGATGGTATTGGGGTGATGGGCACGCCGCGCGTCAAGGGCTTCACCCCAGCGACCGGAGCGTGCGGAGCGTGCAACGGTGAGACACGCTGTCGCTTCAGCAAGATGATATGCGGTCACGGCATCATTTCCATAGCATTGCGAGTTCACTCCGCGCCAGTATAGCATCCCTCTGCCTATCGTCAAAGACGGCTGTAAAGATGCTGTGCCGGCGTTTGGCGTGGTCTCGCGCTAGTGCCGAGATAGGCAAGCCGATACTCTATTCAGCCTTTCATGACACTGACGTCTACGGAGTCGACAACACGACGGTCACATCACCGACCATGCGCGCCTCGATGCGATAGTTGGCGCGCCGTCCTCCGCCGTCGGCTACGATCTGGACCTGATAGTCGCCGGCGTATCCGCGGATGACCGCTCGCCCTTCGTCATCGGTGTAGGTCTGACCATGGGTGGTGTGCCTGCGCATCCAATCCTGGAGCGCGACATAGGCCGGCTTGGGAGTGAGATCCTGGCGCAGCAGCCCCCCACCAGGCACCAGCGCGAGCCGCCCATCTACCGGGCACCACCAGGTGATGGCCTCCACCTCGGGCTGCGCAAAAAGGAGTGTATAGATCGCGTCCACATAGGCTGCCTGATTATCCTCCTGCCAATCCCCATAGCGCAGCTTGAAATGGCTCGGAGGGGGGGTGAGAGGCGGCGCCGAGGGCGCCGCGAGGGCCGATATATGTAACGCCTTGCCGAGATTGGCGTACTGGCGCAGAGACAGGATGATTCCAGCCAGTGTCTTGGCGCGGAAGAAGGTTGGCGGCCCGTCGACGGTGTAGCAATTCTCCAGCATTTGCAGCCCGACGAGGTGCTGCTCCACACCAGCCTCATCGAGAGCATCGAGCAAGTCGCAGGGCCGAACGCCATAGGTCGCCGTACGAGACACCTCGGCAAAGTTGACCTCAAGGCGAGCACCAGGCACGGTATCCTCCACCGCCAGTGCCGCCGCGCGACAGATACGCACCATGTCACTCAGCGTCATCGGGACGGCCTGGGCATCGACCCAGAAGGGTTCATTGACCAGCTCGAACACCTGAATCTGGCCGCCCCAACGGCGACCGATCTCACTGATATGTTCATAAACCAGATGTGGAATGCGAGTCACCGGCGTGTCGCAAAGGTATTGGGGCAGCACACGCCAACGGGGCTTGAACCAGTTCAGGGCATGGGCCGTCAGTTCCAGCCCCCGACGGCGCAATGCATCGGGATGCCACAC
>SKLG01000094.1 GCA_007123335.1 Anaerolineae bacterium
CACGCCCTGGTCCAAGATCATGCCCACCGGCGGGGTGCGCGCCGACTATGACAACATCAAGGGCTGGTTCGACGCCGGCGTGACCTGCATCGGCATGGGCTCTGACCTGGTGCGCAGCGACTTGATCAAAGCCGAAAAGTGGGAGGAGATCACGGCGCTCACCGTCCAGTGCTTGGCCTGGATCCGCCAGGCTCGCGGTCAGGCGCTCTACACCGGCGTCGAGCACCCCGGCCTCTACCCCACATCGCAGGTGTCGGCGAAAGAGATCGCCGAATGGTATGCCAAGGTGTTTGGATTCAAGCTGAGCGAGGGCAGCAGCTCCTTCTTCCTCACCGGCAGCGGCTCCGGGCGCATCGAGGTGATGAAGGGCCAGCCCGATCACCCCTGCCACCTGGCCATCGCCGTCAGTGACTTTGAGGCGGCGCTGGAGGACCTCAAAGCCAAGGGGATCGAGCTCGAGGAGCCTATCATCCGCCCCACGACCAAGGCGGCCTACTTTAAGGACACCGACCCGGCGGGGAACACGGTGCACATCCTCTGGATGGCTTGAACGCGATACAGTCCTGGAAATAGGCACAAAGACACTGAGCTTGATGAGTAACGCGCAGAGGGCCAGTGACCGCGAGGCCACTGGCCCTCTGATGCGCATTCAGGCCCGAAAATCGGTTCCAGTGTCAGGCAACGAAATCCCAACACCCAGACCGCATGGCAAGCGACTTATTTCCTGCCACTGTTGCCGCGAGAAGCCTTTGGCGCAAGATAGAACGGATAGGAGTCCAGTTCGCAGCCCCCTCGAGTCACGATGACCTCGTAGTTTCCTTCAGTCAAGTCGTAGTTTCTGGTGTGAAACACGACAATGTAGTGATTTTCGTCCGCATCATAAGTCGGGGTGAGCTGGATGCTTCCGCTCTCTGGAGTGACGATGGTGACTAGGATATCAGCGGAGAAATCGCCTGGTTCGCACAGTCGGAACTTGATGGGCAACGTCGTTCCATCCTGAAGTTCGAAATCGGCGTTGACGATCGGCGGTAACCAGGCTTCTACGCAACCCAGTTCAAAGATTTTGACGTCAAGCGAGCCATAGTTATCGCCCATCATCGTATTTCCGGTATGCCACCAGTCGCTGATGACGAAGGAGACTGGTCGGCCTTGTCCTTGATAGCACATTGTGTAGACGTGGTCTGGGTTAAAATCGCCCCAGTCTGGATTGATGGCGCCGCCCTGATCGGGATCGACGAGGAGATCGAGAACACCATAGGGATCCCAGTCGCTCCGGGTCTTGTCCCATCTACCCTCTTTCCACGTAGGTTCCCGGTACCACTCGGCATCCGCGATTCGCCCCCCAGATCCAAACGTGTACGTTCCGCTGGCCTCCAAGAGATACATTTTGTCCGCCTCTAGAGCGTTGGTCGAATAGACGGGAGCTGGTTGCCTAGAGTCGACAGACAGCTCTTCTATCTGGGGGCCCAGCGCACTGGCCAACAAAGGCACAGTCAGAACCAACAAAGCCACAATGAGCAGTATTCTCTTCACCTTTTTACTCCTTCATTGCTTTTGTATCCGGGAATTAATACAGTTCTGATCAGAGGGTGCTATGCGGAGAAGCGATCCTGTCCCACGGACTTGTCCGCGTTACCACACAAGGGGACTGGACAACTTGATCTGCCCTCGCGGCGCGTATAGCTTTTGGACCAACACGACTATTCGCGCAGTAGCTGGGTATGACAGACCAGCCTCCGAACCACCGGAGCCCGCATGGTCGCCGAACCTCCTTGTCCGCGACAGGGCCGCTGCCCGCAAAATGCAAGTTGTTAGGAAGAATGATCGCGATGGGATAGATATGCCGTGAAGGGTTGATAGTTGTAGAATGTGAAACGCTGGGTACAGTGTAGGCAGAGGAGAATGTTGTCGCGGCAAGCTGGTGTTCGGCAAAAAGTGCTTATCTCCACTTTTTGTCGATAGAAGCCTCCTTGCTGCTTTGCCGCCTGGACCATCCATGCTCGCCGCATGTCGGACCCTGCGCAGGCGTCCAGAGATCCAGTAACTACTATTACTATACCATGCCCAAGTAACAATCAGGTTACAATCAGGTCTAAAATTCTTAGGATAGTATGGAAACTTGAGGCGCGGAGAAGCAACGGGCGTGGGGAGATCTCGAGGATGGCGGGAAGCCGGGCAATTGGCATCGATGATGGTGAACCAATTGCCCGGCTCTGCCAGGCTCGTGAGGGTGTCCTTAGTTCAGTAGCTGTGTCAACAGCGCCTCATCCAGCGCCACCAGGTTATCGAGCACCAGATCGGCGCCGGTCAGCTTGTTCCGTGGATGGGTGGTGGTCAGAGCGATACAGCGCATCCCCGCCCGACGCGCTGCCTCAATGCCGGGCGGGGCATCCTCCAGCACCAGGCATCTATCCGGCGTGGCACTGGCGGCGGCTGCGGACAGCAAAAAGATGGCCGGATCGGGCTTGCTCTGGGGCAGGAACGCGCCCGAGAGAAGGGCGTCGAAATAGTTGCCGATGTCCAGCGCGTCGATGACCGCCACGACGTTGGCCATCTCCCCCGAGGAGGCCACCACCTGGCGGCATCCCCACGCCTGAAAGCGCTCCAACCAGTCGATGACGCCGGGCAGGATGCGCACATGCTCGGCCACCAGTTGGCGAAAGAGCGTCTCTTTGCGCAGCCCCAACGCGCGGTTCTCCGCCGGCGAGAGGGCCTCACCGAACCAGTGCTGGACGATGCGGGTGTTGGCCATGCCAAAGGTGTCGTCGAACTGTTGGCGGGTGATCTCCTGGCCCGTCTCGCGCAACAGCATCTGCCAGGCGAGATAATGGGCGTCGCCGGAGTCGGCCAGCACGCCGTCCATGTCCCAGAGGATGGCTTTGAACGAGCGTTTGGCCTCGTTGTTCTGGTGCAGCGCAGATGTCGGCATGAATACCTCCCATGATATGGTCTCGTTCCGCTATCATAGGTCAGCCCGTGGGGGAGGCAAAACGAGCGCTGCCGGTGCCGTTTGGCCAATTTGACATTATGTTCAGCCTGTGCTATTATACGGATGAAGCGGACCTAGTCACTCCGTTTCCTCCTTTTCGCAGAGAGACCCGGTCGCAAGGCCGGGTCTCTCTGTATCTGGCTCTCATGGCCCGATACGGTAGCCTGTGCTGGTTTGCCGTCCCGGTGCGGCGCGAGTATGATGGCCCCTGTGCCGTGTCATGGGACGGTGACAGCGCAATCAGGAGGAGAGCCGTGCAACGCTTTGCCAGATCCGCCATCCACTCTCATAGCGTAGGCGTCGAATGGCCCGAGTTCCTGGGCGCCGTGCAGCTTGGTGAGATGTTTGTCGTCGAGACCGATCGCGACGGCGGGGTCAATGGCCCCATCGAGATCGCCGGCGTGTCGGCCGGTGAGACCATCGTCGTGCGCATCAAGGGGATCGAGATGATCGGCCCTTTCGAGTCCGCCGCCGACCCCTTTCACCCCGAGGCCGGGACCGTCGAGCTGGAATATCGCGACGAGTGTTTCTACTTCCCGCGCAACTTTCGCGTCCAGGCCAACCCCACGGTGGGCAATCTCGGCGTGCTGCCCAAGCCGTCAGAGGAGGTACTGAGCGCGTCACGTGACGCTCTGAGTCATGGCGAGCGGCTGGGCTGGCGTCGGCTGTTGCGCACGCCCCAGGGCCGTCACTGTCATCAGGACTGCCCCTGGTTGAGCGCCGGCTCGGCGCTGCACCTCCAGGCTCAAGTCGACGGCGCCGGATTGTGCCTGGCCGATGTCCACGGCTATCGTCCCTCGGGGCAGCTCGCGTATAGTGGCATCGAGGTGGCGGCTGATGTGACGCTGACCGTCGAGCGCTCTCAGGGCTGGCTGGTGGAGTGGCCCCTCATCGAGACGGCGGACAAGGTCATGGTCGCGGTCTCGCCCCCGGCAGACGCCGATCGCGCCGAGGCCGACCGGCTGGCCTATGCGGCGATGCGTCGGCTCGTGGCCGCACGGGCTGGGATCAGCGACGAGCAGGCCAACGCCCTCGTCGCCACGGCGGTGGAGTTGCAGGCCTGCTCTGCGCCGTCGACGGCCGCCCATCTCCCCGATGCGCCGGCGTCCTTTGCCATGGTGGCAGCTCTGCCCAAGGATATTTTCCGAGCCTGACACCGTTTGAGATTCGCCCAACAGGGAGGCATATATGCGCATTGCGGTTACGGGAAGCAAGGGCCAGCTTGGGCGCACGCTGTTACGTCAGCTCCAGGCGGAGGAGGTGCTGGGGCTGGACATCCCCGAGCATGATATCACCGACCTCATGGCGTTGGACGCCACGTTGGCGCGCTTTCGCCCCAATGTGGTCATCCACTGCGCGGCCATGACCGATGTCGACGGCTGCGAGCGCGACCCCGATGCGGCCTATCGCCTCAACGTGCTGGGCAGCCGTAACGTGGCTGTGTGCGCCGAGCGCGTCGGGGCTGCCATTGTCGCCATCAGCACCGACTATGTGTTCGATGGCAGCCAGAGCGAGCCCTACCGCGAGACTGACGAGGCCCATCCGTTAAGCATCTATGGCCGCACCAAGTGGCTGGGCGAGGAGACGGTGCGTCATCTTTGCCCGCGCCACTATATCGTGCGTGTCGCCTGGCTGTATGATGCTGGGCCGCGCAATTTCATAGCCACGGTGCTGCGCCTGGCGGATCAGCGCGATCACGTCCAGATGGTCACCGACGAGATCGGCTCGCCCACCTATGCTCATGACGTCGCCTTGGCATTGGATCAACTGATCCGCCTGCCCGCCTATGGCACCTACCATCTGCCCAATGCCGGGATCTGCTCGCGCTACGAGTGGGCTGCCGAGATTCTGCGCCTGGCCGGGCGCAGCGATGACCTGCGCCTGGAACCCAGCGAGCACTATCCACGGCTCGCCAGGGTGCCCAAGCGGGTGGAGATGCGCAACGTGAACGGTGCCGAAATCGGCATCACCATGCGCCCCTGGCAGGAGGCGCTGGCGGCGCGTTTTCGGGATGCTGGGGATGCCTGAGTCGGGCGGGTTGCGGGCGAGCGTCATCATTCCCAATTGGAACGGACTGCGCCTGTTGCGTCCCTGCCTCGATGCGCTGGCTCAGCAGACCTGCCGCGATTTTGAGGTGTTGGTGGTGGACAATGCCTCCACCGACGAATCAGTAGAGGCGCTGCGCCGCGAGTATGGCTGGGTGCGGCTGCTGGCCGAGCCCCGCAATCACGGCTATGCTATGGGCTGCAACCTGGGCATGGCTGCGGCACGAGGTGAGGTGCTGGTACTGCTCAACAACGATACCGTCGTCGAGCCCGATTGGCTGGCCGAGTTACTGGCGGCGCTGGAACGTCACCCCGAGGCCGGGGCCGCCGCCTCGCGTATTATGATCCACAGCCAGCCGGGGATCCTGCACTCGGCGGGCGACGTCTATGGGCGCGACGGCGTCCCCGATTCTCGCGGCGTGTGGCAGCGCTATGGACCGCCCTACGATGTGGAGGCGCCGATCTTTGGCGGCTGCGGTGCGGCGGTGGCCTATCGCCGGGAGATGATCGACCAGATCGGCCCCCTGGAGGGGCGCTTTTTCATGTGGTGCGAGGATGTGGACCTGGCCTGGCGCGCCCAGTTGGCCGGGTGGCGCTGCGTCTATGCGCCCCGTGCTGTGGTGCACCATCATCTGAGTGCCACCGGCGGCGGCGCGCTGGCCAGCTACTATGTAGGCCGTAACACCATCTGGGTCATCGCCCGCGATTATCCCTGGTCGCTGCTGCGTCGCCACTGGCGCGCCGTGTTGATGGCACAATGGCGAGTGTTCCGCGATGCGCTGCGTGCCTGGCGGGGCGACGCCGCCCGCGCTCGGTTGCGCGGTCAGCTTGTCGGCCTGCTCACCTGGCCGCGTTGGCTGCCTGCTCGACGGGCCATCCAGCGTGCGCGGCGCGTCGATGACCAATATCTCGAAACGATTCTGAATTAGGAGTCAACCATGGATGCTCCTTACCTGTCCATCGTCGTGCCCTGCTACAACGAGAGCGAGAACCTGCGCAGCGGCGTGTTGCAGTGCCTGTACGAATATGTGCAGGCGCAACCTTACCCTTGCGAGGTGGTCATCTCGGACGATGGCAGCACCGACGACAGCCGCGATCTGCTCATCGATATCATCGCAAAGTGGCCCGGTTTTCGCCTGCAAGAGAACCCCCATCGCGGCAAACCCTGGGCTGTGTGGAGTGGCATCATCGCCGCTCGCGGAGAGATCGTGCTCTTTGCCGATATGGACCAGTCGACGCCCATTGACCAGGTCGAGCGGTTGCTGCCCTGCTTTGACCAGGGCTATGATCTGGCCATCGGCTCTCGGGGTCGCGAGCGGGCCAATTTTGCCTGGTATCGGCGCCTGGGATCGGCGGCGTTCTTGATCCTGCGGCGGCTGCTCTTGCTGCGGAGCATTCGCGACACCCAATGCGGATTCAAGGCGCTGCGGCGCGAGGTGGCCACGGAACTCTTTCCCCAGCTGGAGGCGATCCGCGACACCGAGCCGGCCAAGGGCTGGAAGGTGACCGCCTTTGACGTCGAACTGCTCTACCTCGCCGAACGCGCCGGATATCGCATCGCTGAGGTGCCGGTGGAGTGGGCCGATCGCGATTTGGCCAAGGGAAAGGGCAAGAGCTATGTCACCGAGTCGCAAGAGATGGCCCGACAGATCTTGCGCATCAAAATGAACGCGCTCAAGGGTTTTTACGATCGATCATCGGATGAGATATAAGGATTATCGTTAGCGGTTGATGACCAGCGGTCATAGACCGCAAGGAGAGGATCATGACGCAATATCAGGTCAGAGCTGTCCGCTGCGACCATCGTAGCAGCGATAAAGAGGTCTATCAGGCGCTCAAGCGCGCCACCGCACCGCTGGAGCGCGCCTGGGCCAAACTAGAGGCTGCCAAGACGATTACCATCAAGTTCAATCAGGCCTGGCGCCCGAGCGAGCTGGTCTTTTTGGAGGGGCAGTTGCAGGAGCTGGTCGATTATTCGGTCGCTCGGGCGCTGCTGCGCCTTTTGCGCGAGCGTACCACCGCCGAGATCAGTTGCTGCGAGATCGCCACCATGGCCCATCGCGACCCCAACCTCGACACGCCGCAGACCATCACCCTCATGGATCTGCTCGACGAGTTCGATGTACGCTTTGTGGATGGCAACCTGCCTCCGCACAAGGTCTACCAGGTGCCGGGCGGTGGTCACATGTTCCACCAATACCTGTTGCCCGAGTCAGTGGTCGACACCGACGCCTTTATCTCGGTGCAAAAATTAAAAAGCCACAAATTCATGGGCGTCACTCTGGCGCTCAAGAACCTCTTTGGCCTGTGCCCCATGGAGCCCCATGGCCGCTCGCGGGGCTACTTTCACCATCTGCTGCGTCTGCCTTACGTTCTGGTAGATCTGGGCCGCCTCATCGATCCTACCCTCAACATCATCGATGGTCTTGTCGGCCAGTCGGAGCGCGAGTGGGGCGGTGATGGTCGCATCTGTGACACCCTGGTGGCCGGCGATCAGGTCATCGCCACCGACGCCTGCGCCACCCATCTCATGGGCTTGGACCCGCTGGGCGACTGGCCGAACCAGCCCTTTGTCCGCGACCGCAATAGCATTCGCCTGGCCCATCTGGTCGGTTTTGGTTCGGCGGATCTTGCAGATCCCGACGCCATCGATTTCCAGTCCGAGGTCGAGGCGCCGGTGGGCGTCTTTCACACCGAAGAGACCGATCCCTTTGAGCTGGTCGCTGCCTGGCGCAAGACGACTTGCGAGCAGGCGCTCTATTACCGTGATCATGCCTCGTGGTTCCACGAGCGCTATGCCGGCCAGTATATTCTCTTGCAGGACAACGAGGTGCGCTGGGCCGATGAGGCCAGCAATCTGAGCGTCAGCCGTCGCGAGTTGGCCGGCACCAGGACCTCAAGCGCCATGTGGTTCAAGTACGTCGATCCCGACGAGGCCGAGGGCGAGCATTATGAGGTCTATGAGCAGAACCTCCAGGCGCTGCAAGAGATGGGCATCTAGCCCACACTAACGATATTCATGGGGCGCGGGCGTCTCGCCCGCGCATTCTCATATAGTTCCAGGGGAAGAGCGGGTGAGGACACCCGCGCCCCGGATCGAATGCAAGTAGGGAGTAGATCATGTCATCAGCCAAGCGCCCCAACATCCTCATCTTTCAAAACGACCAGCAACAAGGCCACGTCACCCAGCCGGGCCATCCCTGTCGCACGCCCAACACCGACCGCCTGGCCGCCGAGGGCCTGCGTTTTGGCCGCACCTATACTACCACCGCCCACTGTTGTCCCTCGCGGGCAACATTCATGACCGGGCTCTATCCCAGCCGCCACGGCATCTATAACAATGTGCTCAACGACGCCGCGCTGGAGCGCTCGCTCAAGCCGGGCGTGACCACGTTTAGCGAGGCGTTGCGCGACGCAGGCTATCGCCCGGCCTTTTCGGGCAAGTGGCACGTCTGCGCCGATGAAGAGCCCAAGGATCGCGGCTGGACCCAGTACCACGCCACGGGCATTCAGGGCGAGATGCACGGCCTGCGCTGGGAGCGCTTTCGCGAGCTGGCCCAAGAGGGGGAGGATGAGCAGCGTCCTCGAGGGCGTGGCGAGCTGCTG
>SKLG01000368.1 GCA_007123335.1 Anaerolineae bacterium
GCGACAACGCCAACCTGACGATCAAGCTCATTGTGCCGGTGGCGCTGGAAGTGGGGTCGCACTTTGCCATTCGTGAGGGTGGCCGCACCGTGGGCGCTGGCGTGCTGACATCGATTATTGAATAGTGCCATCTTGCATCGGGCATCCCGAGCTTTACGAGATGCCCGATGCAAACCGCAAACGCTGTGGCGGCGTGAGCCGCGCAGGGGTCTCTGACCCGCCAGCGGATGATGGACATAGATAGGATGTTCTGGTGAGGTAATGGCGAAACAACAGCGGATCAGAATCCGGCTCAAGGCTTATGATCATCGGGTACTTGACCAGTCGGCGCGGCAGATCGTGGATGCTGCCGAGCGGACGGGCGCGGCGGTTGTAGGGCCTGTGCCTCTGCCGACCCGCATCGAGCGCTTTGATGTGGCCCGGTCGCCTTTTATCGACCGCGACTCGCGTGATCAGCTCGAGATCCGTACGCACAAGCGTTTGATCGACGTTCTGGAGCCCAACTCCAAGACGATCGATACGCTCATGCGACTGGATCTGCCGGCTGGCGTGGATATCGAGGTCAAGCTTTAGGTCAATCTATCTAAAGGGGGAAAGGGGTGCCCTTTGTAGCCCGCCAAGGTCGGGCGTGACCCTTGCGCCATGAGGGTTAAACGTCGGTCTTGTGGCTGCCATCTGCTCCCCCCGGAGGTTTATTATGGGAATACGTAAAGGTTTGCTCGGCAAAAAGATTGGCATGACCCAGGTTTTCACCGAGAACGGTGAAGTGGTGCCGGTAACGGTGATCCAGGCTGGGCCTTGCTATGTGACCCAGATCAAGTCGGAAGATCGCGATGGTTATAGCGCCGTCCAGATCGGTTTTGAGCACGCCAAGCGGCTGAACAAGCCGGATCGCGGCCACCTTGGGGATCGGCCGCCTCTGCGCCACCTGCGCGAGATCCGCACCGATGACGTCGAAGAGTATACGTTGGGCCAGATGCTGGATGTGAGCCAGTTTCAGCCCGGTGATCTGGTCGATGTCACCGGCACGTCCAAAGGGCGCGGGTTCGCCGGCGCCGTGAAGCGACATGGGTTTGCAGGTGGCCCCAAGACCCACGGTCAGTCGGACCGTTGGCGGGCCGTTGGCTCCATCGGCTCTGGCACCACGCCAGGGCGTGTGTGGAAGGGAATGCGTGGTCCGGGGCGTATGGGCAACGAGCGGGTCACAGCGCTCAACCTTGAAGTGGTTCGGGTTGATCCCGAACGCAATCTGCTCGCGCTCAAGGGCGCGGTCCCGGGAAGCAAGAGGGGGCTCTTGCTCATTCGGGATGCGGCAAAAGGCGGAAGTAAGTCAGGCTAAGCCCTTGATGTAGCGCAGACAGATGCAGGAGAGATAGCGATGCTAGTACCAGTGCACAATATGGCCGGCGAGGTCGTCGGTGAAATAGAGCTGAGCGATTACGTGTTTGGCATCGAGCCCAACGTGCCGGTGATGCATCAGGCGCTGGTGCGTCAGCTGGCCAATGCCCGGCTGGGCACGCACAAGACCAAGAACCGTTCTGAGGTGCGCGGCGGTGGGCGCAAGCCTTGGCGGCAAAAGGGCACTGGACGCGCCCGCCAGGGCAGCATTCGCGCCCCGCAGTGGCGCGGTGGCGGGGTGGTCTTTGGCCCCCAGCCGCGAAGCTATGCCCAAAAGATGAATCGCAAGATGCGGCGATTGGCTCTGCGCTCGGCGCTTTCGGTCAAGGCGGCCGATTCGCAAATCGTCATCATGGACGACTTTGCCATGGAACAGCCCAAGACCAAAGAGATGGCCGCGCTGTTGGATCGTTTGAATGTGGATTCGACAGTGCTCATTCTGCTCTCGGATAGTGACGCCAACATAGAGCTTGCGGCGCGCAACTTGCCCTATGCCAAGACATTGCGAAGCCATTGCCTCAGCGTTCGCGACCTGCTGGGATACGATGTTCTCGTCATGAGCCGCGAGTCGTTGGACGCGATCCACAAGATGTTCGGCGCCGTTGAGGGCGATTCTGGCGACGAGTACGTCGGGCACGAGTCCGTCGCCGCCAGCGACGAGCAGGAGGTGGCCTGATGAATGTGTACGAAGTGATCAAACGACCGATTTTGACAGAAAAGACGACCGAGCAGGCTGATGAGTTGCGCCAGTATACCTTTGAGGTAGACCGGCGAGCCACCAAAATCGATGTGCGCAGGGCCGTAGAGGCCGCCTTTGATGTGACGGTCGAGGATGTGCGTATCATGCGCATGCCCGGCAAGACGCGGCGCTTTGGTCGGCATATCGGGCGCACCTCGACATGGAAAAAGGCCAGCGTAACATTGGCTCCCGGAGACAGTATTTCCCTGTTTGAGGGTGTCTAGGCCGGTTCGTCACTAGTTAGTGGTTGAGGGGATTGACCCATGGCTATAAAAACATACAAGCCTACGACGCCTTCCCGCCGGGGAATGACGGGGCACTCCTATGAGGAGCTCACCAAGTCCAAGCCGGCCAAGGCGCTTTTGGAGCCGATTACGCAAAAGGCTGGGCGCAATTTCCGCGGCAAGATGACCGTGCGTCATCGAGGTGGCGGCCACAAGCGTCGCTATCGCGTTATTGATTTTCGCCGCGACAAGTTTGGCGTACCGGCGCGGGTAGAGGCGATCCACTATGATCCGAATCGCACCGCGCACATTGCGCTGGTGGTCTATGCCGACGGTGAGCGTCGCTATATCCTGGCGCCCGCCGGTCTGGCCGTGGATAGCACGATCATGTCCGGTGCGGATGCCGATGTGCGAGTGGGCAATGCGTTGCCGCTGGCCAATATACCGGTGGGAACGACTATTCACAATATCGAGCTCTATCCGGGGCGCGGTGGGCAATTGGCCAGATCCGCCGGGTCATCGGCGCGGCTTATGGCCAAAGAGGGCAAATATGCCCACATTCGCTTGCCCTCCAGTGAAGTGCGGCTGATACGTTTGGAATGTCTGGCCACCATCGGCCAGGTGAGCAATATCGATCATGGCCAGGTCAAGCTGGGCAAGGCGGGCAGGAAGCGGTGGCTGGGGCGTAGGCCCCACACACGGGGGTCGGCCATGACGCCACGAGACCATCCACATGGCGGTGGCGAGGGCAAGGCGCCCATCGGTATGCCTTCGCCCAAGAGTCCATGGGGCAAGCCTACACTGGGCAAAAAGACCGTCGGGCGTAAGCCCAGCGACAAGTATATTGTGCGGCGTCGCCGCAAGAAGCGATAGGGCGTTTCGCCGATCGTCTAGTGCGGTACGAGTGATCCAGGAGGATCGAGGATGTCGAGATCGTTGAAAAAAGGGCCGTATGCATCGGCCAAATTGCTAAAAAAGGTCGAGGAGATGAACCGTCGCGGAGACAAGCGCGTTATTCGCACTTGGTCTCGGGCATCGATGGTCTTCCCCCAGATGGTTGGGCACACGATCGCCGTTCATGACGGTCGGCGCCATATTCCCATCTATATCACCGAGAATATGGTGGGGCATCGTCTGGGCGAGTTTGCTCCGACCCGGTATTTTCGCGGACACGGGAGCAGGGAGCGCCGCACCAGGGTTCTCTAGGCTACGTATGGATCATGCCCGGGGACTCGTTTTGTGGTGGGTGAGGTTGATGCCGCGCAAACGTTGGTTGCAGGAGATGGGGAATGGCGGAAGTTAGATCAGTAGCCAAGTACATCCGCATGTCACCGCAGAAGGTGCGCCTGGTGGTGGACTTGGTGCGGGGTATGGATGTTGAGGATGCGTTGACGTTGCTGCGGTTCACACCCAAGGCAGCAGCCAAGCCGGTGGCCAAGTGCATCTCCTCGGCGGTGGCCAATGCCGAGGAGAATCTGGGTTTGGCACGGGATGAGCTGTACGTGTCGCGCATTTGGGCCGATGAGGGGCCGACGCTTCGTCGAGGACGGGCCGGCGCTCGTGGCCGCTACAAGCCGATTTTGAAGCGCAGCTCGCATATTACCGTAGTAGTGGCCGAAAAAGAGGCCTAACGCCGGGCTTGGTATAAGGAGGAACTTTGGGTCGCAAGATTAACCCGATCGGTTTTCGATTGGCCGTCACCAAAGACTGGGAGAGCAAGTGGTTTGCTGAAGGAACCCAGTATGGCGACCTCGTGGTTGAGGACGACCATATCCGCAGGCTAATCCACAAAGAGCTGGGGCGCGCCGGGATCGCCAAGATCGAGATCCAGCGCTTTCCCAAGCAGATTGCCATCCGTATTTACACGGCTAGGCCTGGGGTAGTCATTGGTCGGCGTGGCGCCAGCGTGAACGCGCTCAAGTCCAAACTTGAGGCGATGACCAATGTCACCGGCAAGAACCTGCGCCTGGATGTCATCGAGGTCGATCAGCCCGATCTGTCGGCGCCCGTCGTTGCCGAGAGCATCGTCGAGCAGCTTGAGCGGCGTGTCTCGCAAAAGCGGGTTATGCGTCAGGCGATCACTCGGTCGGTGCGCGCGGGAGCCAAGGGCGTCAAGATCGTGTGCAGCGGCCGTCTGGCTGGGTCAGAGATGGCCCGGCGCGAGTGGATGCACGAAGGGCGCGTGCCCCTGCATACGCTGCGGGCCGATGTGGACTTTGCGGTGGATGAAGCGTTAACCACCTTTGGGCGCATCGGTGTCAAGGTGTGGATCTATCGTGGCGATGTGATGCCCGCGGCCCGACGTGGCCCCGAAGGCGTCTAGGAGCGATATACAGATGTTGATGCCCAAGAGAACCAAATATCGGAAGCAGCATCGCGGGCGCATGAAGGGCAAGGCCCAGCGCGGCGCCGAGATTCAATACGGTGACTATGCGCTCAAGGCCCTCGAACCGCACTGGATTTCCAGTCGGCAGATCGAGGCGGCGCGTCGCGCCATCGTTCGCCAGCTTCGGCGCAGCGGCCAGGTGTGGATTCGCATCTTTCCGAGCAAGCCGTATACGCAAAAGGCGGCCGAGACCCGTATGGGTAGCGGCAAGGGCGCGGTGGATCACTATGTGGCCGTCGTAAAGCCGGGGCGCATCCTTTTTGAGGTGAGCGGCGTTGATGCGGCGACCGCACATGTGGCCCTCTCGCGCGCGGCCCAAAAGTTGCCCTTGGAGACAACTATTGTCCAGCGTGAGATCGTAGCTGGAGGCTAATGAGCATGAGAGCAGAAGAAATCCGGGAGATGACGCCGGAGGAGCGTGCCCAACAGCTTGACGAGCTTTACCAGGAGTTGTTCAATCTCCGGTTCCAGCAGGCGTCGCGCCAATTGGCGGATACCAGCCGGATGCGTCAGGTCAGGCGGGATATCGCGCGAATCAAAACCGTGATGCACGAAATGGAGCGGGAGGCGGAGGAGCAGTAGGTATGCCGCGTAAAGTACTGACTGGTGAAGTGGTAAGCGACAAGATGCAAAAGACGGTTGTTGTGAGTGTGATGACGACCAGTCGCCACCCACTCTACAACAAGGTTCTTCGTCGCAGCAAGAAATACAAGGCGCACGATGAACAAGAGCATTGCCAAGAGGGTGATGTGGTGCGCATCGAAGAGAGCCGCCCCCTGAGCCGCACCAAGCGATGGCAGGTGGTCGAGATCGTACGGCGCGCCGGCGAGTAGCGTTTTGCACTCAGTAATATCCCTTGCGCTCGGGATCTCTTGATCGGCGCCGGATTGGGCGACGTACCTCGTGTGAGGCCTTGAGCACACACGCATTAGGACATACGGAGTAATAGCGATGATTCAGGATTTTACAAGGCTCAAGGTAGCCGACAACACGGGAGCACGTGAGATCATGTGCATCAAGGTGCTGGGCGGCTCCGGGCGTCGCTACGCTGGCGTCGGCGATGTGATCATTGCCTCGGTCAAAGAGGCAACTCCCGGTGGCTCGGTGAAAAAGAAAGAAGTGGTGCGCGCTGTGGTCGTGCGTATTGCCAAGGAATATCAACGGCCCGACGGATCGCATATACGCTTTGATGATAACGCCGCGGTTATCCTTGATCAGGACAAGAACCCCCGTGGCACGCGCATCTTTGGGCCGGTGGGCCGTGAGCTGCGAGATAGTGGCTTTATGCGCATCGTGTCGCTGTCGCCAGAGGTGCTCTAACCCGTGGCATATTGCCTCGGCAAGACACTCGATGGGGACAAGTTGGCAATGCGTGTGGAGGAATAGATGATGAAGATCAAAAAGGGCGACACCGTTGAGGTGATCAGCGGCGACGACAAGGGGATGCGGGGTGAGGTCCATATCGCGATGCCCAAGGAGCAGCGTGTGGTCGTGTCCGGGGTGAACATGGTGAAAAAGCACCAGGGTCGCACCGGCAACGTGCGCACGCAAACAGGCGTCATCGAGCGAGAGGCCCCTATGCATGTTTCAAATCTGGCGCTGGTGTGTCCCCATTGTGACGAGCCAACCCGCGTTGGCTATGAGGATACGCCGGATGGCAAGGTCCGCCGTTGCCGCAAGTGCGATGAGATTATTGATTAGGGATCCGGAAAGCTGGTGAGTGGCATCGTGGTTGCCGAGCTATTGACCACATGGTCGGCTGGGCGCTGAGATACCGACGATCAGATCGCGGCGATCAGATCGCCACGTTCTGTCGAGGGCGAGGAGAGATTCGATGATGCAGAGGCTTCAAGAGAGATACAGGGAAGAAGTCGTCCCTGCCATGATGGAGCAGTTTTCGTACGATAATGTGATGCAGGTGCCGCGACTGGTCAAGATCGTGCTCAACGTGGGCCTGGCTGAGGCGCTGCAGAACCCGCGGGCTCTGGAGGCCGCGTCCAACGATATCATGACGATTACTGGACAAAGGCCGGTCATTACACGGGCGCGCAAGTCGATCGCGGCGTTCAAGCTGCGTGAGGGCAACCCCATCGGCGTCAAGGTGACATTGCGTCGGGACAAGATGTGGGCGTTTTTTGATCGCTTGATCAATATCGCTCTGCCCCGGCAACGCGACTTTCGCGGGGTATCGCGCACATCGTTTGATGGTCGTGGCAACTATACGTTGGGCCTGCGAGAGCAGCTTGGGTTCGTCGAATTGGACTATGACGCCATCGACAAGGTGCGTGGATTCGAAGCGACAATCGTGACCACGGCCGAGACGGATGAGGAGGCATTGTTCCTGCTGGAGCAGTTGGGCATGCCCTTTGTCCGGGTCGAATCTGAGCAGATGGTCGAGGCTGCGAGCTAGTATGGTGATGGTTTGGAGGGAGTAACTAAGTGGCCAAAAAGAGCATGATCGCCAGGGAAAAGCGGCGCAAGTACAAAGTTCGCGTGCGTAATCGGTGCAAGCGGTGCGGGCGCCCGCGTGGTTATATACGCAGGTTCCAGCTCTGCCGCATTTGCTTCCGTGAATTGGCCATGTCTGGCAAGATCCCCGGAGTGGTCAAGGCGAGTTGGTAGCCTTTGGGGCGCTGGATACAGCGCCGCTGTCGCTGCGGTTGGTTTTTGTGCAGCGAGTCGGCGCGGCAGGGCTAATGGCTGCTAGTCTTGCCCTTGATGAGCCCGGTGGCGGCGGCCGCATGGGATTCTGTGAGAGGAGAATGTGCACGTATGTCCGTAGTTGATCCCATTTCTGATATGTTGACGCGCATCCGTAATGCCAATATGGTGCGCCAGAACGTGGTCATTGTGCCGGCTTCTCGGCTCAAGATGGCTATTGCCCAGGTCCTATTGGACGAAGGGTATATCCAACGCTTTGAAGAAGTGCGTGACGGGAAATTCCCCGTTATCCGCATCTATCTCAAGTATACGCCAGGGCGTGACCGTGAGCCGATACTCAGCGGTCTAAAGCGCGTCAGCAAGCCGGGCTGCCGCATCTATACGAAAAAAGGAGATATTCCCTGGGTTCGTTCTGGCCTGGGCACCGTCATTCTGTCCACGCCCAAGGGCGTGATGTCAGGACGCGAGGCTCGACGTCAGAATGTGGGTGGGGAGATTCTCTGCGAAGTGTGGTAGGTTGCGTCATAGTACTAGTATGACGCCGCCTGCTTAAAGGTAGGAGGGACAACCGTGTCTAGAATTGGACGCATGCCCATCCCAGTACCCGACAACGTAAAGGTCGAGCGGGAGGGCACGACGATTACCATACAGGGACCTAGAGGGGCGATGACGCGTACATTTCGCCCCGAGATGACGATTGCGCTGGAGGACAATACGCTCACCGTCACCCGGCCGGACGATAGCCGCGTGAATCGGTCGTTGCATGGACTGACCCGTGCGCTCCTGGCCAACATGGTCGAGGGGGTGACGCAGGGGTTCCGCAAGCAGTTGGTGATCAATGGTGTGGGTTATCGAGCCACGCAGCAGGGCAAGAACCTGGAGCTGCAGGTCGGGTTCAGCCACCCGGTGATCGTTGAGCCCCCTGATGGGATCACCCTGGCGATCGATCGCGCTGGACGCATCATCACTGTCGAGGGCAACGATAAAGAACTCGTCGGCGAGGTGGCGGCCAAGATTCGAGCGATCCGCAAGCCAGAGCCCTACAAGGGCAAGGGCATCGCATACGCGGACGAGGTCATACGTCGCAAGGCCGGCAAGGCCGGGCGAGTTGGAGGCGTGTAAC
>SKLG01000565.1 GCA_007123335.1 Anaerolineae bacterium
ACGGGCAGCTCGCCCAGGAGCAGCACATAGCCATCGATCTCGGGCGCCTCGCGATAGCTGCGCCCCACGCTCACCCCATCGCCCACGCCCTCGATGAGCACCTCCAGCTCGCGCCCCACCTGGCGACGGTTGGCCGCCAGCGAGATCGCCTGCTGATGGCGCATCGCCTCGTCATAGCGCTCGGCGATGACCTCGGCGGGCAGGTGGTTCGGCAGGCGCATCGCCGGCGTCCCCTCCTCCGGCGAATAGGCAAACACCCCGACCTTGTCCAGCTCGGTTATAGATAGGAACTCGAGCAGCGCCTCAAACTCTTTTTCCGTCTCGCCTGGATAGCCGACGATAAAGGTCGAGCGCAGGGCGATATCGGGGATGGCGGCGCGCAATTCGGCGATCAGGTCGTGGATCGCCTGCACATCATAGGGCCGGCCCATGCGGCGCAGCGTGGCCGGGTGGGCGTGCTGCAGCGGCAGATCGAGATAGTGGCACACCTGGGGCAGGCGGGCCATCCGCTCGATCAAATGCGGGCTCACATCCTGGGGATAGGCGTAGAGGAGGCGCAGCCACGGCACCTCGGGGACCCGCTCGGCCAGCCGGTCGAGGAGCGGCGGCAGGCCGTCCTCCATGCCCAGGTCTCGGCCATAGGCGGTCGAGTTCTGGGCGATGAGCACGAGTTCCTGCACGCCAAGGGCCTGCAATTCCTCGGCCTCGCGCAGGATGTCCTCGGGCGGCTTGCTGCGCTGTGGCCCCTTGATGAGCGGGATGGCGCAAAAGGCGCACGACGCGCTGCACCCATCGGCGATCTTGACATAAGCCGTGACAGATTCGGCGCTCTCCCGCGCCACCGAGGCCACCAGATCGCCGTCCGGGCGCACGATTACCCGCGTGCCTCCACGGTCGGCCAGCTCCTCGATCAGGCTCACAATCTCCGGCCAGCTCTGGGTGCCCAAGACTGCGTCGACTTGGGGGATGCGCTGCCGAATCTCGTCTTCGTAGCGTTGGGCCAGGCAGCCGGCGGCGATCAGCCACTGTCCCCGGCGTTTCTTCTCCGCCAGTGCCAGCAGCTCGGCGTAGGATTCCTCCCGGGCCGGCTCGATAAAGCCGCAGGTGTTGACGATGAGCAGCTCGGCACGCCGGGGATTGTCCACCGGACGATGCCCAGCCTGGCGCAAGAGTTGCGCCATCATCTCGGAATCTACCCTGTTCTTGGGGCAGCCCAAGGTCTCCAGGTAAAAGCGCATCCTCTTCCTCAACCAACGTGACAGTTATGGATTGCGGGGTCTGGTGTCATCAACCGCTCTGCGCCAGGCCATGCGTCCCCTTTTAGCTCTCGGGCACATCATCCAGCGTGTACTCGACATTGACTACCTGGCCCGAGGTGCCCGGCGGGTCCATCTCCACGCCATTCAGGGTGAGCCGAATGCCCCCGGCGTTGCCGATGCGCAGCGCCACCGATTCGCGCCCCTGCCACACCGGATCCTCTCCAGGCTGCAAGATCTGCTCCATCACCCGCTCGCCATCGACGGTGACCAGCACATAGGTGGCCGCCGTGATCCGCGCCTCGACCACCACCCCCTCAAAGGAGGCAGGGATAGGGCTTGCGGCCAGGGTAGGTGTTGGCGAGCGCTGACGCACCACGGCCGTGGGCCATGGCGTCTCGGTGGCCGTGGGCACAGCGTCGACCATCGTCTCGGTGGGTGTCGGCTCCGTCAGCGCGGTCGACGCGGTGGATTCGGCGTCGATCTGCGGGCTCGGGGTGCTGGTGGGCGTCGGGGAAGGTGTGGTTACCACGGAAGCGGTCGTGGGTTGGATTGGGCTGAGTTGTGCCCAGGGTTGCCAGGGAATCTCGGGCTGTTGCCCGAGCCAGAGGCGATTGTAGGCGTACCAACCTCCAATGGCCAGCACCAACAGGGCCATCACGGTCACAAACAGGGCGGCCCAGATATTGGGGCGGGCACGCAGCAGCGGTTCATTCAGAATCTCTGGCGTCTTTTCTGCCGGAACCCCGGCAGCCCGCCGATAGGCCGCTACCATCTCCTCGGTGTCGAGATCTAGCAGTCTTGCATAATTGCGAACAAACCCACGAGCATAGGCGTGGCCGGGAAGGGCGTTCAGCCGCTCCTCCTCCAGCGCCTCCAAAAAGTCGCGGCGGATGCGCGTGAGCTGTTCAGCCTCTTCTAGCGTCAGCCCCTTGTTCTCGCGCGCCTCACGCAAACGGTCGCCAAACTCAGCCACGAGTCAAGGCCCTTGTCATAGACATGGACATATCCTCACATCTTTTCTACAGAATATTGCGCTCAACAAAAGCGCTGGTAATGGGCATCCCATCCCTGTCGTACCCGGTGCTCGATCTCGCCGTCCAGCATCAGTCCGAACACGGCGCCAAGCTGGCGCAGCGTGGCCTGCGCCTCGCTGACGTCCTTGCCGGCGCGGCCAGCGGACAGAATCGCATCGGCCAGGTCGCTCAACGCCTCCAGGGCGCGACGGGTGTCCAGGTTGTCGTTCATCGCCGCCTCAAAGGCGGCCACCGCCTCCTCTGTGTTCAGGGGCGGTCCAGGTTCTATGGTCGCCTCAACGGCGTCGAGCAGCTTTTTGGCCAACTCATCGGCGGCGGCCAGCTCGCTGTCGTCGTATTCCCAGGTCTCGTGGTAAGGGTGTCGATGGATCAGCAGGCGCACGGCATCGGCGGTATGGTCTTGGAGCAGATCACGCGTCCACACCAGGTTGCCCAGCGATTTGCTCATCTTTTCGCCTTCATAGCGCACCATCGCCGTGTGCAGCCAAAAGTTGGCAAAAAAGGTCTCGCCGGTGACGCCTGTGGCCTGGGCGGTCTCGCATTCGTGATGGGGGAAGGAGAGATCAGACCCACCGCCGTGCACATCGATCACCTTGCCCAGATATTCGATGGCCATGGTCGAACACTCGATGTGCCAGCCCGGCCGCCCCAGCCCCCAAGGGCTCTCCCAGGCCGGCTCGTCTGGCTGTTGCGCCTGCCAGAGCACGAAATCAAGCGGATCGCGCTTGTGCGGATCGTCGGGATGGTTGCCGTGCTCGTTGGCCGTGGGCAGCCACTCCTCAGGGGGCAGGTGCGTCACTCGGCCAAACTCTGGGTCGGCGGCGACGTGATAGTAGACGTTGCCGTCGGACACATAGGCCAGCCCCTTGTCGAGTAGCGCCTGAATCCCCGCGAACATCTGTGGGATGACGTCAGTGGCTCGCGGATAGACATCAGGCGGGCGCACGTTCAGCGCGATCATGTCTTGAATAAAATGACGCGTCCAGCGATTGCCGAGTTCCCGCCAATCGTCGCCCACTTCCCCGGCCTTGCGTAGGATGTCGTCGTCGATATCGGTCACATTCTGCACATAACGAACCTCATGGCCCAGGTATTCCCAGTAGCGGATGAGCGCATCAAAGCTGAGGTAGGTGAAAGCATGGCCCAGGTGGGTGGTATCGTAGGGGGTAATGCCGCATACATAGATGGTGGTTGGATTGCCCAGCGGGCAAAAGGATCTATGCGCGCCGCTCTCTTGATCAACTAGTCTGAGCAATGGGGTTCTCCCTCTGAGCAAGGTGACGATCTCGACGATCATATCTTTAACAAGCATTGTACCGACGACTCGATCATGGGGTCAAATCAGGGCTCGGCACCAATTGCGATTGCGAGTTATGGCCATTCTCACTATAATAAACGTGCCATACCAGAGTCCATTATGGGCTCCTCATGCCACAAGGGCGCTCCCAGCCACGACAACGATGTCACAGGAGGTCGCCAGTGATTCAAAAGCGGACAGGACCCAAACCCGACAAGGTCTTGATTACCTTTCAACTCCCAGGAAGCATCTGGGCGGAGACCGTCCATTTGGCCGGAGATTTTAACGGTTGGAATCGACATTCACATCCTTTGACGCGCTCCCATGCCAATGATTGCTGGGAGATTACATTGGAGCTGGACGCGGGGCGGTCGTACCAGTTCCGTTATCTCGTCAACCGCACCCATTGGCAAAATGATTGGAACGCCGATCGCTACGTACCCAACCCCTTTGGCGGTGATAACTCGGTCTTGGAGACCTGAGACATTGATCGTGCCGCGGCATATAGGTTCGAGGCAGTGGTCAGGACAACGCTCGTGCGCCTGATCCTTGAGGCTCTTCGCGCGGCCGTCGTTGCCATGCTGGGCGCCTATCATTCGGCCAAGTATGGGGCGATCATCAGACGTCTGGGCCTGCCCCTCGTCGAGCGCAATGAGCGCCGCGGCTTTGTTGTGGTCCAGATCGACGGGCTGGCTCACGACTGTCTGCTGCAGGCCATGGAGCGCGGCTATGCGCCCTATCTCCAGCGGTTGTTGCGTCGTGGCGACGTGGCCCTGCAACCCTGGACGGTTGGTTTGCCCTGCACGACTCCGGCGGTGCAGGCCGGTATCCTCTTTGGCAACAACGACGACATCCCCTCTTATCGCTGGTACGACAAACGGGAGGGTGAGGCCATCGATTGCGTCCAGCCCGCCGCCATTTACGCCATTCAGGAGCGCCTCGCGCGCAACCACCCTGGAATCCTGCGCGGCGGATCGAGCTACATGAACGTGTTTGACGGCGATGCCTCGCTGTCCATGTTCACGCTGGGGGCCATGAACCGCAAACGCTTTTTCGAGAGCGTCAAGGGTCTGGGCTTTTTGCTGCTCTTTTTGCTAAGCCCCATTCGTACCGTCAAGATGATCGTTCTGGCCGTGTGGGAGTATGTCACCGATCTGGCGCAGCATACCTCGGCGGTACTGCGCCGCAGCAACCCCCGCCCTCTGCAAGTCAAGTTCCGCTTTTTGCGCGTGGTGAGCAACGTCATCTTTCGCGAGATCCAGACCTTTGCTGTGCTGATCGACATCTTTCGTGGTGTGCCGGCCATTTATAGCACCTACTATGGCTATGACGAGGTGGCTCATCAGTATGGCCCGCTCAGCAAGCCGGCGCTGCGTGCGCTTCACGCCATCGATGGCCGCATTCGCCGTATTGATGGGCTGCGTCGCTTGATGCTTGGCCGCGCTTACGATCTGTTCATCCTGTCTGACCACGGTATGACCTCGGCGATACCCTTTCGCAAGCTCCATGAGCATACGCTAGGTGAGATGGTCCACGAGTGCGTCGACCATGCCATGTGCGTGGCCGAGGCCCAACGCCCTGTCGAGCGTGGGGCCTTGCAGGAGGCCTTTTTGGCCGAGGAGCTGGAGGCCATCGAGCGCAACCTCGGCTCTCCCTGGAGCCGGATCGCCAGGCGCATCCGCCGCGCGGTGCAGCCCGGCCTCAACGCCCATAACGGCGATGGCGACGGCCCCATGGATGCCAGGCGGAACGCCATCGGGGATGAGCTTATGGTGCGCAGCTCGGGCTCTCTGTCTCACATCTATTTCGCCGATCATCCCGCGCCGCTGGACCTGGACCAGATCGAGGCGCTGTCGCCGCGGCTGGTGCGCAATCTGGCGGAGCATCCCAGCATCTGGCTCGTCCTCGGGCGTCAAAATGGCGCGGTGGTGCTGATCGACAAAAAGGGACGTTATACCCTGGACGGCAATGGCCACAGCGACGTATCGGGCAGCGATCCACGGATTCTGGAGGATAAGGATCTGGATCCGGCGGTGCTCGCTCGCCTGGCACGATTCAGCAATGCCGGGGATCTCATCGTCTTTGGCCAGTACGACCCCGAGACCGATACCGTGATCTGTTTCGAGGACCAATGGGCGTGTCACGGCGGCCTGGGAGGGGCACAACGGGTGGCTTTTATGCTCACCGAAAAGCATATCGATTGGCCCATGGCCCAGGTGCGCGACGCCAATGACCTCTATGGGCTTTTTGCGCGGCGATATCGATTCGAGCCATCCGGGTGAAGGGTATCGCTGATCTGCGCCAGGCCCGCATCTTGTTCATAGGCTGCCGCTAGGTTATACTTGGGCGCATGTCTACCCACATTAAGGAATGCAATCATGGCACGCGTCATGCCTAGAATACCCGACTCTTTGTCCTTCATGCGCGGCAACATGCTCGTGTTCACGGTGACGCGCATCCTTGGCCAATTCGGGCGCAGCATGGCCTTTCCCTATGCGTCGCTCTACATCCTCGCCCTGGGCGGCGAGCCAGCGCAGATCGGCCTGGTGAACTCGCTGGCGCCTTTGGCCGGGCTGCTGGTCTTTCCCCTGGCCGGCTATATCACCGACAACGCCGGCCGCGTGCGGATCATCGGGATTGCCAGCTTTGTGTCGGGGCTTGGCTATCTGCTACACGTCACGGCTCAGCGCTGGGAAGTTATTGCTATATCCGTCTTTATCCATGGCTTTATGGTCATCCAGTTCCCGCCCCAATCGGCGCTTATCGCCGACTCGCTGGCCCCGCACGATCGTGGCCGGGGGATGGCGCTGATGGATAGCCTGGGCAGCTTGCCGGCCATGGTCGCTCCCTATGTCGCCGGGTTGGTCATCTCGCTGTTCGGCGTGGACCCGGGCATGCGCTATCTGTACGCGTTCCTGGTCTTTGCCTATACGACCGCTGGCTGGATGGATCTGCGCTTTCTGCGCGAGACGACCACGCCGAACCCCAACAACGGCCTTCGCCTGCGCGAGAGCTGGCGCATCATTCGCGAGGCCTATGCCGGCATTCCCGACACGCTGCGTCAGTTGCCGCGCTCAATCAGGGCTCTGGCAGTGATCATCATCCTCTGTTTCGTCTCCAACGCCATCGTCGGCCCCTTTTGGGTGGTCTATGCGGTGACCCATCTGGGCCTCTCTACCGTCGAGTGGGGGCTCATCCTCCTGGTAGAGACGGTGCTGCGCACCCTCGTCGCCGTTCCGGCGGGGGTGATGGTGGACCGCTATGGGCGCACCCGCTTTATGGTCCTCGCGTTGGTGCTGGCATTGATCGGCGTGCCCACCTTTATCCTGGCCCGCAGCTTTGCCCTGATATTGGCCCTGCGCGCCGTCATCGCCGTGTCCAACGCCTTTTTTGGCCCCGCCGCGTCGGCTCTTCTGGCCGATACCGTGCCCCGTGACATGCGCGGGCGGGTGATGGCTGCCCTGGGGCGAGGAAGCGTGTGGCTCGGCTCCAGCGGCGGCGGCACCGGCGGCCCCGGTCTGGGATTTCTGATCATCCTGCCCCTCTTTTTCGCCTCGTTAGGGGCGGGCTATCTCTATGACGCGCGGCCCACCGCACCCTGGTTGGTGGCCGGCGTCGCCATCGTCATCTGTCTGGGGTTGACGCTGGGATTCATTCGCGACCCACAGAACGCCGAACTCTAGCGGATGAAGGGGGAACGGCTCATGACAGGCCATGACGACCCATGGTTCAACACCTATAGCATCGTGGCCCGCGATCCGGTCACCGGCCAACTCGGCGTCGCCGTGCAGACCCACCAGATGTGCGTGGGTGCAGCGGTGCCCTGGGCGCAGCCGGGGGTGGGCGCCATCGCCACCCAATCCAGCACCAACCGCAGCTTTGGCCCGCTGGGCCTGGCCATGCTGCGTGAGGGCCTGCCGGCGCCACGGGTCCTCGATGCGCTCATCGCGACCGATGCCCAGGCGAGGAGCCGGCAGGTCGGTGTGGTGGACCGGCTGGGCCGCGTGGCGGCCTGGACCGGCGAGGACTGTATCCCCGAGGCATCACACCTGCTCGGCGAGGGGTTCAGTGTGCAGGCCAACATGATGACCCATTCCACCGTGGTGCCCGCCATGGCCGAGGTCTTTGTCGACGCCCAGGGTGACCTGGCGCAACGGATGGTGGTCGCGCTGTGCGCCGCCCAGGCCGAGGGCGGCGATATCCGTGGGATGCAGTCGGCGGCGCTGGTGGTGGTGCCGGGGGATCCCGAGACGGCGGTCTATGTCCGCGACTATGACCTGCGGGTGGATGAGCACACCGACCCGGTCGAGGAGCTGGGGCGCCTGGTGCGCCTGCGCCATGCCCAGCGGATCTCTGCCGAGGGCGATCGCGCCCTGGGGCGCGGCGATCTCGACGAGGCCAGAGCCTGCTGGGCGCGAGCTCGTGAAGAAGCGCCCGAGCTGGAGGAGATGGTTTTTCGTCAGGCGCTGAGCCTGGCCGAACATACCGGGGACTTGGACGGCGCTGTCGAGCTGCTAAAGGCGGCGTTCCAGCATGAGCCCCATCGCGAGCATTGGATCGACCTGGTTCGGCGCATGGATGCCATCGGGTTCATCCGGCGCTGCGGGTTGGCGGATGAACTCGCGGCACGCCTGGGCGGCTGAGCCGACCTGACGAGCATCTTGTCGACGACCGGCGGCTGTGCTACTATACGAACTATCAAGACACCAGTAAACGAGGAGCGAATATGCTCGATCTCACCATTCGCGAGGGGAGCTTTTACCAGGGCGGCGCGCCCACCTATACGGCTCGGTCGGGCTTTCCCGACGCCGATGAGCGGCTTGCCGGGCTACTGCTGAACCATCGCGTGGTTCACGGCATCTTTGACGACCTGGGCGAGGACCGCGATCGCTGGGCCTATCCCGACACTGGCGTGTGGGACCCCGA
>SKLG01000090.1 GCA_007123335.1 Anaerolineae bacterium
AGACCGGCACCTCGGACATGAACGTCATCGGCCCGCGCTGGAACGTGCCCATCGTCGCCTATGGCCCCGGCGACTCGTCGCTGGACCACACGCCGGACGAGCACATCGATCTGGACGAGTATCTGGCCGCCATCCGCGTGCTCGAGCGCGTCATCGCGCGCCTCGGCGGCTCGGGCTGAGCCGCCCTTGACACCCCCGGCATCCCTCCCTATCATCGTCACCGTCCATCAACCCACTCGCCCGACAGGAGCGAGGCGCGGAATGTCCCCATTATATGAAGGATATCGAGGTCATGGCTGCTGTGGTCTATACGCTCTCGGTCGTCTTGGTCGCTCTGGTGCTGTATGCCTATCTCGTCCGGTTCAGCCGTTGGAGTAACGGCTGGTCGCCCTCCCGCCGCGCGAGAACCTGGCGCCCGCTAGAGCCCCTGCTCGCGGCGGTGCGCGCCATGCGTAAGCCGGCGACGATGCCCGCCGGCGTCAAGCGCGCCGCCTACCTGGCTGGCCCCGTCGTGTCGGTGGTCGCCGGTCTGACGGCGCTGCTCCTTTTGCCCTGGCGCGCCGGGGCGCCGCCCTTGGTCGATTGGAACGTCCCCCTCACCACGGTGCTTGGCCTGTGCGCGGTGAGCCTGTTTGGCAGCGTCATGGACGGCTGGGCATCGAGCGAGGCAACTGAGCGGCGCTCCGCCTACACCGTGGCCGTGCGCGGATGGGCGTTTCTGCTCATCGCCCTCCTCGCCCTTGGCACCACGACGGTCGTCTTGACCAACTCGTGGGATCCCCACGTCCTGGTGGACTCGCAGCGAACCGCGTGGCCCATGGTTCTCTTTCAGCCCCTGGGATTCTACCTCTTTGTCGTAGCCATGCTCCTGGCGAGCCCGCGCGCCCCCCAGGATGCGCTGCGCGGATCGCGGTGGCTGTTGGCCGATTTTCACCTGCAACACAGCGGCAGCATCACCGCGCTCTATCATCTCAGCGAGCACGTCCACGTCATGGTCACCGGCTTGATCAGCGCCCTGGTCTACCTTGGCGGATGGCTCGGGCCGGGCGGCGACGTGCTGCCCTGGGCGCCGCTCAAGGCGCTGGCGGTGGTGCTGGTGCTCGAATGGGCGCGCCCCCGCCTCTTGCAGCGCCACGCGGCGCGGACACCCTGGGCGATCTATTTCCTGCTCGCCATCCTGAATCTGGGGCTGACCGTCGGGCTGGCGTGGTGGGGGATACCTTAGGCTCTGGCGAAACTGCTCTGCACGTCAGGTAATCCGCAGCCAACGAGCAACCTCACCCAACGCCATGTCGGGTAACAGGCCGGCGATCAGGGGCAGAGCCCTGTCCGGCCTGGCTATTCAGCGCGTTCCATAGACCACTCCATCCTGCAGTCTGCTCAAGACCGGCAGGTCGCCCACGGATTCGATCTCACTGGCCAAAGGCAAATACCAGCGCCAGGTGATGTCGTCGAGGTAGGCGATCAATACCCGTCCTTCCCGACAATCCTCGAATATTTGCTCGATCTCAGCATCATAGCTCTTATGTAATCTTGTGGTATAGGGATTCGTTTTGCCGGGAATCATCCATGCATCTTTGTCTGTCAGAAAACGGATGGCATCCGGGCCATTTGAATAGATCATTCTCTCATCCTGGATTTCTGTTAAATAGCCGATGATTTCCGACTGTTGCCAGTGGCGCGACGTATAGCCGCTGCCATTTTTGCGCATGTCCCATGCCGCTGGAACAGCATGGGCCGCGTTAATGCTGGCGGAAAAGAACATCATCGCTATAAATGCATACCAGATATACTTTCGCTGTAATTGCTCCGATACAGCCCATACTAGCGCAAGATAAGACGAGGCAAGGGGCAGGAGCACCGGCAGGAGGATTCGATAATCAACAGGTGTTTGAGCATCCAAGACTGAAATAGATATCGTGATGAATATTATGTAAACAATGGAGTATAAAATATAAATAGAAGGAATCAAGATATACGCCGACTTTATATTTCGGCGTATATATCCTCTGCCAAGCAGCAAAACCGTTCCTGAGATAAAAATAACAGCGATGCTTCCAATCCATGCGAACTCAAATGAAATAATAACGGGAATAGACAGAGAAAACTGATAAAAGGTCCCCACTATAGACCTGATATGGCGCAGATTGAAGGGATGAAATGCGAGTTCGCGATTGATAGCTGTTTGTGAGGCCGAAATATTGCGGTATAGCCACATCATGAGCGGAAATATCAAACTAGAACCAACTAGTGTTATATCTATCGCCTTTTTTCCGAGACATCTGTCGTCAAACAAGAGGAATGCAAGGATCATCGCTGGGAGAAGAACTATTCCCACGTAGCGGGTTAAAATCGCCAAGCCAGCCGCCAAGGATGCCAGGACGAGAATCCACCTATTCGGACGCAGAATATGGCAGGCCAATAGCAATAGAGAAAGCATGGAAAAGGAAATAAAAGGTGCTTCGGACCATGCCATCCAATATACTTGAATAACCAATGTCGACGAAAGCAGAAAATATATTGAAACCGCTGTTGCTAGCAGGCTGTGATTTGTAGATATTTTGACGCCAAGGGATGAGAGAAAAATACCGGTGCCAAAGAAAAATATGGCAACGAACCGAGCCGCTTGAAGCAGATCACCCTCGAAAAGAAGGCTTGTTGCCCCAAGGAACATGGGATATGCCGGAGGATAATGGGTCATGGGCTTTCCCTGCACATAAAGCCCGTTTCCCAAAGTCCAGCTCTTTGCGGCCTCGATGTATATCGTCGAATCAGGCGATACGCCGATATCGTGGGCGGTAATCCAATACATCCATATAGCAGCGCCAAGCCCGGCAGCTATAGTCAGGGCAAGACCGAATCGTCGCCTCCCTGCACTGCCGGTATCATTCCTTCCGACGGTCACCATATTCCCCTGTTGCAATAGGATAATGCTTGGAGTCTTGATCGTTCGGCCATTCCAATCGCGTGTTTGGGAATCGGCGCTGTATAGAATAGATCTGACTGCTATACCACTGCCTGGAGTATAACACCTCAGATCCGCAGCTCGCGCTCACTTTTGGGGGACCACCTGGAACATATCTCGCAAAGGTCTCCTGCGAGGAGACCTTTGCGAGAGGTTGTCATCAGCCTTTTGCTCAGTGCAGAATCAACGGCAACAGGATCACCGTCTCCACCGGACAAGGCCAGACTTCCAGGCTGCCCAGGCTGCGGTTGCCGAAGGCATCCACAACCTCGACGCGCACGGTGTAGGGGCCGCAACCGGGGAAGGTATGGCCCACGGTGTCGCTGGTGTACGGCCCGCGCGGGGCACTGCCATCGCCGAAATCCCAGCGATAGCTCTCCCCCGTCGCGTCGTGGGGCGAGGCTACCTCGGCCCGCAACATCGTCAGGCCGCTGGCGTTGGGCGGCGTGACCTTTTCGATGGTCGCGCTGGGCTCATCCCACAACATGGTGAGCAAGAGATCCAGCAGCTCCTCGCGGGTGGTGAGCTCGTGGTCGTTGTTGACGCCCTCGAGCCCAAAGGTCGTATAGATCGAGCGCCCCAGGTAGGTGATGCCGGGTCGTTCCAGCGTGGGCTGGTCACGATGGCTCATCCCCACGACGCCCTGGTCGACCAGATCGGTGCCGGGGTAGCGGAACAGGGCGACATAGGGCTGCATCTCTTCATCGATAGCGGGCCCTCTGCCCGGTCCGGGCGCGATCTCGTCCATATAGATCTGATTCGCAGCGCCGTCGCCCCCAGGCAGCAGCGACAGCCGCACGTCGCGCAGCGCGGCAGGCGCGCCTTCCATCGGGATGACCGGCACCCAGGGCAGCGTCTCGTCGGTCACGCTGTATTGCAGCCAGTTGCCGCCCAGAATATAGCGGTAAAAGAACTCGCCATTATCCGTCACGTCTGAATCGAGGATGGAGGCGATATCCTGCCCCATCATCAACAGCGTGCCGCCGCCGTTTGCATACTGGGTCAATTGGGTCACATCCTGATCGGTCAGCGGGATGGACACCTCCGGCAGGGCGCTATTGGGGACAAAGTTGTCGCCGGAGAAATAGATGACCGTCTTGTAGGTGGACAGCGTCGTCGCGTCGGGGATGGTGGCCTCGTGGCCAACCAAGAGCTCGGCATCCCAGTAGTCGTACGTATAGCCCAGCGCCTCGAGGGTCGACGTATAGTACTCGGCATAGTCATTGGCAAAGGCAAAGAGCTGGCTGCCATCGTTGTCGATGAGCAGAATGTCGGCGGTCGTCGAGGGTTCAGGCAAGAGGCGTCCCCACACCGGGAGATGGGCTTCGTATTGCGTGCCGCTGAGCAGGATATAGCCCTGATTGTCACCCAGGCCAGCGCTCGTGGCCGAGTCCATCGTCACGACAAAGGTCGCCGTTCCACCCGGCGGTAGCTCGATGGTCGAGGGACTCACCGCAAACCCCGGCAGCGATTGAGTGGGGGTGAACCCCGCGCCGGTGTACAGCGTCGAGATCTCGAACATCTCGGTGAACGGGGCGATGCTCGTCACCGTCACCACCTGCGAGCGTACCGTGCCCGTCACCTCGGCGCCAAAGCTGAGGCTGGGCGGATCCAAAAAGACGCCGGGGTCCACTGCCCGCGATAGATCGATGCGCCCGGCACCGATGGCCAACGGCTGGGCGGGGGTCCCGTCATAGTCATAGATGTCGCGAAAGACGGCGGTGGACATGAGCGCCGACTTGATCTGCGCCGGCGTCCATTGGGGATAGAGTTGGCGCAGCACGGCGGCGGCGCCGGCCACGTGGGGTGCCGCCATAGAGGTGCCCGAACCCTGGCCAAAGCCCAGATGGCGCCCCTCGCCGGTCGCCGTCTGATCATAGCCCTGGGAGAGGATATTGACCCCGGGGGCGACGACGTCGGGCTTGAGGCTATACCCCACCGCCGGCCCACGGCTGCTAAACGCGGCCATGCGGTCGGGGACGGTCTCGATGGTAAAGGCCAGGGTGTCGATCTCGAGCACCGAATCGTCGCCATGCTCGGCGTGCCAGGCGACCATCGCCTCCCCGGCGCTCTCGGCGATAAAGATGGAGGGGATCACAATGTCGTCACAGTCGTCGGCGCAGCCCATGTTGAGCAGCTCATCGCCGGCGTTGTTATAGATCAGCACCAGTTCCGCGCCGGCGGCCTGGGCGTTGCGCACTTTGTCCGAGAAGGCGCACGTGCCGCGTTGAATCAGCGCCGCCTGATCGGCAAAGACGCCCGCATCCCACGGCTCACAGCCCATGACATTGCCCGGATCGACGCTGGCCGACGCCCGAAATGGGTGAGTGACGGTTGTGGCCGGTGGCAGGTTGGCGCCGAAATTGGCCGTGCCAAAGAACAGGCCTTGCAGCTCCTCGCTGATCTCCGGCTCGATGACGTTCAGGCGACCGGCGAGCAATTGATGGGTGCTGGTGGAGGCTCCCACGTTGATATAGCCGGGCGAGGCATGGTCGCCCGAGCCCAGCCCTGGCCCGGCATTGCCGATCGACATGGAGACAAAGATGCCGGCATCCACGGCGTTGAGCAACGCCTGATCCAGCGGGTCCAGCGCGCCGCCGATGCTGGTGGGGCCGCTGCCCCACGAGTTGTTCAGCACATCGGCGCCATCGCGGACGATATCCTCCAGCGCGGCCAGCCCCTCGGCAGTATAAAAGGAGGGATCATCGCTAATGCTCTGGTAAAAGACGCGATAGCTCATCACCCAGGCGCCAGGCGCGACGCCGCTCATCTCTGGCATGGTGAGGCCGAGATAGGTGGCGGTGACCACGTTACCGGCGGCGATGCCGGCGGTGTGCACGCCGTGGGGGGTGCCCTGCGTCCCCGGCCAGGGGTTGGCATCGCCGTCAGCGGGCGGGTCCCAGGTGCGAAAATAGACCCGCGAGGCGATGATCTTGCCGTTGTTGTTGGCGGCCAGCCCCAGGCCGCCTGGGGGCACATCCGCCGGATAGTCGAACCCGGCGCCGTCAAACATGGGCGCGGCGTGGTGGATGCCCCCATCCATCGAGGCGACCTTGACGCCGGCCCCGGCCATAGCCTGCCCGCCCACATTGGGCAATGCCCAGGCGGCCGGAGCGCCGATGAGCTCGGTGCTGGCATAGAGCTGCGGCGTGTAGGCATAGTCGGGATAGACCGCCTTGACGCCGGGCAGCGCGAGCAACGCCCGCGTTGCCTCCCGGCGGTCGCGGCCCGCTCCTGGGTCCACGGCCAAACCGTTCCAGAGGAGCGTATAGGCGGCCTCTACCTGCCGGCCATCCTCGTTCAGATAACGACTTACCCTGGCGCCCGGCATGGCCTGGCCCAGCGCCTGCAAAAAGGTGCGCTGTTCGGCCTGCAACCGAGCCAGATGGGCCTGGGCCAGCGACGAGCTCAGGTTCAGCCGGCCATCGCTCGAGCGGAGGCCGGGCTGGCCACGCGCCCACGTCGCTAGCGGCGGGGATTGCAGCTCCACGATGAGGCGATGCGAAGCCGTCCGGGGCGAGGCCGTTTGCCCTGGTGCGGCGTCGCTGATCGGCGAGACAGGTCCTGCGGCTTGCACCCAGGGCGCGAGCGCCAGTGCAAGCATAGTGAGGATCAACAACACGCGGACACGCAGACTGGACATGATCCCTCCTAAAGATGGGTGCTCCACCTCAAGATCCGCGACGGACCTTTCGATTCCCCGTCGCGCCCGGCTGGAGCCTTGACAAACTTGACTCCAATAGCTCAAACTGGGCACAGTATGAGCCGAATGCGCACGACTTGTCAAGCGATCTGTCGAGAGTGCCTTTCTCAAGGATTTTGGGGGAGGGTCGACCGGGCACCGCCCTTTTTCTTTGACGCGTGCCCAGCGCTACGATATACTGCACGCCGTGACCCGTTGGAGGTATGATGTCTGACCGAGCGCAACAACCAGGACCACCCTTTGCTGCCGACGATGCTCAGGATCGAGGTCCTCGTGTGGTGGCGTTGGGCGGCGGTCACGGGCTTTCGACGCTGCTAAGAGGGCTCAAGGACCAGCATTGCGATATCACCGCCATCGTCACCGTCGCCGATGACGGGGGCAGTTCTGGCGTGCTGCGGCGTGAGACCGGCATCCTGCCGCCCGGCGATCTGCGCCGCTGCATCGCCGCCCTGGCCGATGCCGAGCCGCTGATGACCCAGCTCTTTGAGTATCGGTTTGGCCACGGGGCGGGCCTCGATGGCCATGCCTTTGGCAACCTGTTCATCGCCGCCATGGCCGGCATCATGGGTGATTTCGAGCGCGGCGTCAGCGAGGTCAGCCGGGTGCTGGCCGTCAAAGGACGGGTTCTGCCCTCGTCGCTGGATCATCTCGTGCTGTGTGCCGAGGTGTGCGTGCCCGATGATCAAGGTGGGCGGATACTGGTCAAAGGACAATCGCAGATCGCCGGCGTTCATGGGTTGGTCGAGCGGGTCTACCTGCAACCCAGCGAGCCCAAGGGCTATCCGTTGGCCATCAGCGCCCTGTTGAACGCCGACCTGATCGTGCTGGGGCCAGGGAGCCTCTACACCAGCATCATCCCCAATCTGCTGGTGCCCGATATCCTCGCCGCGCTTTGCGCCGCCGAGGCGCGCAAGGTCTATATCTGCAACGTCGCGACACAACCGGGCGAGACCGCCGACTATACCGTGGGCGACCACGTGCGCGCCCTGGCCGAGCACATGGGTGGTGGCGCCTGCGATTGCGTGCTGGCGAACGGCAACACCGACTTGACGCTCTCTCCGACATCGAACAGCGCCATGGTCATGCCCACCCTCGAGGGGGCGCCGGCATTCGACGGCGATGCATGGCAGCTCGTTGTCCAAGACCTGGTGGATCGCGCGCTGCCCTGGCGTCACGACGCCGCCAAACTGGCCAGCACCGTCCTGCGCCTCTGCCCTCGCTGACCGCCCCAACACTCCCGCTAGAGATCCCCAGCAGGCCGCCATGACGCCTCGTCGCAACGGCGCTTGACACCTGCCCTTCGGCAGTGCAGAATGTGGCCCATGCCTGTTCCTGATCGTCGCATGTATCACTCAGGAGGATGAGCATGGTCAGTGGTAAGAATCAGGACGTCTTTTTCCCGCGCAAGCTGCGCATGGGCATGGTGGGCGGTGGCCGCGATGCCTTTATCGGCGCCGTGCACCGCATGGCCGCCCAGCTCGATGGCCAGGTCGACCTCGTCGCCGGCGCCTTTTCCTCGACGGCGGAGAAATCGATCGCCTCGGCCAGAGACCTGTACGTGCCTCGGGCCTATGGCTCGTGGGAGGAGATGGTCGAGAAGGAGAGCGCGCTGCCTGAAGAGGGCGCCGCCGCACGCGTCGATTTCGTCTCTATCGTCACCCCCAACCACATGCACTATCCGGTGGCCAAGGCCTTTGTGGAGGCCGGCTTTCACGTCGTCTGCGACAAGCCGCTGGTGCATACCGTCGAGCAGGCCATGGACCTGATTGACGCCGTAGAGGCTGGCGATGTGGTCTTTGGCGTCACCTACAACTATACCGGCTACCCGATGGTCAAGCAGGCGCG
>SKLG01000179.1 GCA_007123335.1 Anaerolineae bacterium
ATCGAGGGCATGGTCAGACACGCCTATGGCATCGACCGGGAGAATGGTCATCAGGTGACCGATACGACATCCATCCAGGTTGAGGGGAGACACCAGGCCACGGTGCAGCTCCGCTGGAACGCGATCTGGGATCGAAATAGCGTCGAGGTGGTGAGGGACGGGGCAGTGGTTGCCGAGCTGCCCGTTCGCGTGCTGATGGCAGTGGATCTTGAGGCGCTAGGGAGCCAGATGGAGCCTTGCGCTCCCTCCCTTGAGGCGCTGCCGGCGCCTACAGCAACGCCAGATGCCGCCCAGCCGCTAGAAGAGTCCGAGCAGGAGGCATTGCCCGGGAGCGACGAGGCCATCGCCCTGGTGCGCGACTATGTGCGCGCCCTCGCCGAGGACCGAATGGAGAACGCCTATGCGTTCCTCCATCCCACCTACCAGCAGCGTTATCCCTATGAAGGTTGGGCCCTCGGCTATGCGCCGATTACCGATATCGAGATTCGCGCCATCGAAGCGACGCGCATTGACGCCCACACCGATGAGGTCGTTGCCGGGCTGACGCTGACCACCGAGGTGGGCGGGCGCGTGAGCTATGCCGACTGGACGGCGACCTATCGCGTCATCGTCACTCGTGGGCATCCGCCGTACCAGCGCACCATCTTGGACATTCGCATGCGCCCTATGGGCGTCGGATAACGGATGGGCGTCTAGATTCCGCGCGGCTCAGGGAGCCGGCGCACCATCGTCCGGCGACAGCTCCTTCCAGGCCAGATCGGCCACCGCAAGGCGGATGACGCGGCCAGTGCTATCGCCGATGGCCAGCTCCCCGGCGCCCGGCGCCCACGCCCCGCCGGCCAGCGCTGTCAAGCGCTCGGCGGAGATGCGCTCATCCACGGCCCGCAACCAGGTGCGCCCCGCATCGGGCGAGCGATACAAGGCCCGCTCGGTGAGCAAAAACATCTCGTCGGGCGCCGCCGTATTGCTCACCAGGTCCACAGCGTATTCGCCAAGGGGGAGGCGCAGGCTCATCACCCATTCGTTCCCCTCCAGCCGCTCGATGGCGCTGCCGCCCATGGCCAGGCGCACCCGTTGGGATGGCGCCGGCTCGCCATCGGCGCTGATACGCATGGGCGCGAGAATGTCGTCCGCAGCGGACAGCGAGCGAGTGGCGGCATCACTTTGCGAGACGCGCTCGATCAGGCGCCATGATTCGCCACCGTCGTCGGAGCGAAAGAGCGAGCGGCCCGAGTCGCCGCCCAGCAGATCGGTATACTGGCAGTAGGCCAGCAGCGTACCATCCTCGGCAAAGCGCGGCGAGATGGCCAGTGTCTCTACGTTGAGGTGCATCAGCCCGCGCCACATCGGCTGCCAGGTCTCGCCGCCGTCGTTGGAGCGCCACACTCCCAGGCCCTGGTTGCCGGCGCCAAAACTGCCCAGCCAGCCCCCCACAAAGAGCGTGCCATCCCGCGCGTAATCGGGTGATACGGCCACGCTCAGATGCAGGCCGCGCGTCGCATCCAGCCCCGGCAGGGCATCGCTCAGGCGCTGCCAGGTCTCGCCATCGTGAGCGCGATACAGGCCATCGTCGGTTACCGCAAAAAGGTCCAGCTCGTGTCCGTCGGTGGGCGCCAGCCGCAGGGCGCTCACCGACCCCTGCGGCGCCCTAGCCGATGGCGCGGGCTGGGCCAGGGGTTCCCCCCAGCGCGGAGAGAGCACGCGCAGCTCTGACCCGCTCAGCGCGTAGAATAGATCGGCCTCGGAAGCATAGGTGTGGACGCACTGGGGTTCGATGGCGCCCAGCGGCTGCCAATCGGCGGTGTCCAGCGCCAACCACTCGTCGCCGCGACGGGTCAAGGCCGCGCGACCATCGGGCGTCAGCAGGTCGATGGCGAGGCCATCGCGCCAGTCCAGAATCTCGCCATCGGCGGCGCTCTGCACCACCGTGTTGGCATAGGCGACATAGCGCGAAAAATGTTCGCTGTGCAGGATACGCCCATCGATGGGCGGCCAGAGCATCAGCCCGCCGCCGCACGCCTGCCAATAGGTGACGGCGTGGCTGACCGGCTCTAACGTGTCGAGGGCGAAAAAGCGCGGCGGCGGCAACGTGCCGGGTCCCTTGCCCGCGGTGGTGATGGTCATGTGCAGCATGAGCAGGTTGTGCTCCACGGCCACGCTCACCCCAATGGCCGCCGGCTGGCCGGTGCATCCGGGGCAGGTCTGGGCGTCGATATCGGGGGTCAGCGACCGGACAGCTTGCAGCGTCTCGGCATCAAACACCTGGGCGCCATAGCCGGCGATGACGATCTCGTCGCGTAGCGGGTTATAGGCCGGCGGACCACCCATGGGTAGAGCGCCCACCCGTTCGCCGCGCACCAGGTCCCAGACCTCCACGGCGCCCTGGTGTGGGGGATAGAGGGGCGTGCGATTGCCCACCAGCGCCCGCGCCCGGCGGGTGTCCAGGGCGATCTCATTCCCGCCGGTGATGACGTGGCTCAGCCGCCAATGCTCCAGGTCGATGACGCTGACGCGCTGGGGATCGCCTTCGGCCAGCGTCGCCAGGAGCAAGCCACCGGGGGGATACAGGTGCAGCCTGCCACTGCCCACATTGGCAAGCTGCCGGACCACGCGGAGCTGGCCTTGAGCAGCGTGTTCGGCGTCCAGCTCGAACAGATCGCCGGCGGTGCTGTTGACCCAGATGCGGCGCCCGCCGTCGCCCACCACCAGATGGCCGAGTTGCACGCCCAGCGTCGCCCTGGCGTCGATCTCTAGATCCTCCGCCCGGATGCGGGTCAGGCGATGATCCTCTCTCCCAAGCAGGTAGAGATGCTGCGCGCCGGGGGCCGGAGCCACCACCTGGGCGTTGGGCCAGCGCTGTGGGTCGCTCAACGGCTTGCCCTGTTCGTCGATAGCCCACAGCTCTAGCATCGGAATGCCCACCGCGCCATAGTCCTGGGCCTGTAGGACAATTCGTCCAGACGAGATATCCGCCCAGGTCAGCAGCCAGGGATCGGTGCGTCCCTCGGGCGTCACCTGCGCCTGCAACGCGCCCTGATTCGAGTAGATGAATAGGGATGCGCTGCCGGGCGAGCCGCCCTCGGCCACCCCCTGGACGATGAGGTGTTCACGCCCGGTATCCAACGCCAGGGCGAGAACGCGTTGCACCGGCACCTGCTCCTGCCACAACAGGGTCAGGTCCGACTCGCGATAGGCGCGCAGCTCGGCGCCCACCGCCAGATAGAGGCGGTCGCCGGGCACATCGACGATCAGACGCCGCTCGCCAGGCTGGTCGGGCAGGGGCAGCGTTCCCAGGGGCTCCAGAGTGCGCGCGTCCAGCAGGAGCACCCCCTCCTGCAGCGACACATAGAGCCGCTCCGCTGTCGGGTCCACCGTCAAAGGATCGCTGTACCGGATAAACCCGTCGATCTCTGCCGTCGCGACGACGCGGGCGTCGGGCCCGACGCCGCTCCCCGGATCTAGCGCCAGCCATCGGGTTCCCTCATCTGACTCGGCCAGCAGCACCACCCGCCCGGCAGCGACGGTCAGCGGCCCGATGGGGCGCACCTCCAGCGGCCAGAGATGGCGCACCTGCTCTGCGGCCAGATCCACCACGGCGAGACCCGGCACACCTTCGTCCAGATCTCCGATGCGCTGGCACAAGACATAAGCCATATCGCCATCCACCACCGCAGAATAGGGCCAGTAAGCATCGCCTATCTCCAGCCCAAGATCGAGACGAGCGATCACAGTGGGCAGCGAGCCAGCGGGCGTCGGCGTCGGCAACACCAACGTCGGCGCCGCCGAAGGCGGCGTCGTGGGCGTGGCCGCAGGCTCGGGCGGCGGCGTGATCTCGAGCGTACATGAGGTAAGCAACCACAGCGCCATGACGGCAATAGCGAGCAGAAGAGGGCGAACACGCTTCATCGAGTCATCCTTTGCCTATCCATACAGCGGATTCGGGGACAGTATAGCGCGTGCATGGGCCGCCGCCAATGCGGGCCTACAATCCAGACGCACATGATGATGCTCAGGTTCCGAAATGGCGTTATCGGCTGGACAGAGTGAGGCGATGGCGGTAGACTGGACGCTGGATCGTCGAATGACTCAGGAGAAAGGGATTATGAAATACCGACAACTTGGCAAGTGGGGCGCGCGGCTCAGCGTCCTGGGCTTGGGCTCTTATCTGACTATCGGCTACAAGGTGGACGACGAGACCTCGCGGCAGATGGTGCGCACGGCCTATGAGCATGGCATCAACTTTATCGACACCGCCAACGCCTATAACCAGGGCGGCGCCGAGACGACTCTGGGGCGTTTGCTGGGCGAGTACCCGCGCTCCTCGCTCTTTGTGCTCACCAAGGTGTGGGGCGCCATGGGCAGCGGCCCCAATGATCGCGGGCTATCGGCCAAGCACATCCACGAGCAATGCGAGGCGTCGCTCAAGCGCCTGCAGATGGATTACGTTGACCTCTACATGTGCCACCGACCCGATCCTACCACCCCGCTGGAGGAGACGATCCGCGCCATGGAGGACCTGGCGCGTCAGGGCAAGATCCTCTATTGGGGCGTGTCGGAATGGCCGGCGCGCCTGATGGTGGAGGCCAACTATATCTGTCGCGAGATCGGCGCGCGACCCATCGCCGTGAACGAGCCGCGCTACAACCTGCTCTGGCGCTATCCGGAAGCGGAGGTGTTCCCCACGACGTTGGAGCAGGGCATCGGCAACGTGATCTTTTCGCCGGTGGCCCACGGCATGCTCACCGGCAAGTATCCTCCTGGTGAGGAGGCGCCTGAGGGCACCCGCGCCGCCGACCCCGACCAGAACTCGGTGATCATGAACCTCTATTGGACCGAGGAGAACAAGCGCAAGGGTCAGGAGCTGGCCGCCATGGCCGCCGACCTGGGCACCACCGCGGCGGTGCTCTCTATCGCCTGGGCGCTGCGCCATCCGGCGGTGACCAGCGTCATTCTCGGCACCAGCCGCGTCGCGCAACTGGAGGAGAACCTGGCCGCCGTGGATCTCGAGATCCCCGACGACGTTGTGACGCGCCTGGAGCAGCTCTACCCCGCGCCGGAGAACCTCGGGGCGCCCTAAATCTACCCCAAAGCTGCCGGGCACTGGCGCCGCAGACGGCGCATGAGGCGCCCGGCAGCGCGGACATCGCGACGTTGACAGCCCCCTACCCTACCCTATAATACTCGCCGTGGGCGCTCTTGTTGCACGACATGGTGTCCTTTTGGGATATAACTGTGCGGAGTGTGATGCGAATACTCATCACCGGTGGAGCCGGTTTTCTAGGGACGGCGCTGGCCAATCGGTTGGCGGCCGAGGGCGATCACGTGCGGGTGTTGGACGACCTCAGCGCCGGGGAGCGGACCAATCTCAACCCTGAGGTGGCCTTTGTGGCCGGAGACGTCCGCGACGTGCCCAAGCTCTGGTCGCTATTGCGCGGTGTGGATTGCGTCTACCATCTGGCGGCGCGGGTGAGCGTGCCCGAGTCGATCCTCTACCCTGTCGAGTATAACAGCGTCAACGTCGGCGGCACCGTGAGCCTGTTGACGGCGGCGCGGGATGCCCAGGTCAAGCGGATCATCTTTACCTCGTCGGGGGCGGTGTACGGCGAGCAGCGGGAGCAGCCGGTGCGCGAGGATGCGCCGGTGCAGCCCGACACGCCCTATGCGGTGAGCAAGGTGGCCTCGGAGCAGTATGTGCGCGCCATCGGTCGGCTGTGGGGCATCGAGACGTGCATCCTGCGCATCTTTAACGTCTATGGCCCCGGTCAGCCCCTGCCGCCCTCTCACGCCCCGGTGATCTCGCGCTTTTTGCGCCAGGCCATCACCGGCGGCAGCGTGGTGCTCTTTGGCAACGGCGCGCAGAGCCGCGACTTTTTATACATCGACGATGCGGTGGATGCGCTGGTGCGCGCCAGCCGCCTGGCGATCATCCCTCAGCCGGTGATGAATGTCGGCAGCGGGATCGAGGTGACCATAGCCGCTCTGGTGGACGCCATCGAAGAGGCGGTGGGTCGTCCGGTGCATCGCCTGGTCAACCAGGAGGTCAGCGCCGGCGTATCGCGCCTGGTGGCCGACATTTCTCTGGCGCGCGAGGCGCTAGGTTTTGCCCCCAGGGTCGACCTGATAGATGGACTGCGCCGCACCACGGCTCACGACAAGCGCTTTGTCGATGAACGGTGAGCGCCACGCAGAGCGTCGCTCTGAGCGCCATTCAGAGCGCCACTCTAGCCGAATATCGTGGCATCCTGGGCCGTGCGCGAATCCTCGATGAGCACCTTGCCGGCTACGGCCTCGTCGATAGAGTGCACCACGCCCCCGCTGTCTTCTACGGTCTGCAAGATGGCGCCGAATTGTAGATCGGTGCCCTCAACCGTGATCTTGGCGTTCTCCACCTTGCGATCGACCTCATAGATCATGATGTTCACCCCGTCGACGCCCGGAAGGCTGGCCAGTCGCTGAGACAGTTCGACGATGGAGGGATCATGGGGCTTGAGCACGTCAAGAACGATACGGCGGATCTTGGCGGTCATGTCTACTCCTGAATAGGGTCAGAGGATGGAGCGATCTTGCGGGCAAAGATCAAGTACCCGGTGTGGCCGATCATGTGGTCATCGGGCCGCAGGCGCTGCGGCACCGGCTTGTACTGGCGCAGCATCAGCTCCAGCACCTCGATGGCCATAAAGGGATGGTGGGCCATGGCGGCCAGTTGGATCGACACCTGGTTGGTGGTGGGCAGGAGGGCGCCAAAGCACCCGCCATCGGCCAGCGCCTGACACGTCTGTTCCATATAGTCCCAGGGCTCGCGCACATCGAGAAAGAGCGCGTCGACATCCCTCTCCACAAACCCCTCGGCGATGTCGCGTTGGTGCAGGGTAACGCTGTCCTCCACGCCGGCCTCCTCCAGATTGCGGCGCGCGGTGCGCAGCATCTCCTCCCGCACCTCGTACGAGTAGACCATGCCTTCGGGACGCACGGCGTGGGCGAGGGCTAGGGTGAGGGCGCCGCTGCCGGTGCCGGCCTCGATGATGCGCCGGCCATGGACGGCGTCCAGTTTGAGCAGGATGAGGCCGATATCCTTGGGGTAGATGATCTGCGAGACCCGCTTGACGTTCATCAGCAGGTCGTGCAGCGAGGGGCGGAGGACGAGAAAGGTGTGGCCCAGATGGGTCGTCACCGAGCGGCCCAGCGGTTGACCGATGAGCGCATCGTGCTCGATGATGCCCTTGTTGGTATGAAAGCGTCGGCCTGAGCGCAGCAGGAGCAGGTAGCGTCGGTTGCCGGGCGACACGAGCAACACCCGGTCATTCTCTTGAGCGCGTGACAATCGCATCCTCACCTTGAACATGGTTGGCGCACACAGCACACGAGCCATTATAGGGCAGAGCGTAAAGCGGGGCAAAAAACGCCCCACTCCGCTGGATACAAGATCATGCTGTGGACAAGATCTGTGGATAACTCCTGACGAGCTGTGGATAACTCTTGGCCCGACCATGGACAATCCGAGGTGAATGGTTCGGATTACTCCACGGCTTGACGGCGGAAGCCCCGCCGTGTATAAGGGCGCTGCCGAGCATTGTCTCTCAGGGAGGCCGCCATGAACCTTGTCTATATCACCCTCGATTCCCTCAACCGCCATTTCCTGCCCGCCTATGGCAACGATTGGGTGCAGACGCCGAATCTGGACCGCCTGGCGCAGCGCGGCGTGGTCTTTGATCAACACTATGCCGGATCGGTGCCCTGCATGCCGGCCCGCCGCGAGATGTGGACGGGCAGCGAGGAGCTTTGGTGGCGCTGGTGGGGGCCGGTGGAGCCCTGGGACCGCACCCTGGCCTACGAGATGGGGCGCGGCGGGGTGACCTCGCAGCTCGTCACCGATCACTATCACTTTTTCGAGTGGGGCGCCCATTCCTACGAGTACGATTTCGATGGCTATCACGCCGTGCGCGGCCACGAACACGACAACCTGCGTACGAAACCCGTCGCCGAGGCGCCGGCATGGGCGCGGGTCATGCTCGAGCGACGCCCCGGCGACGCCCCCATCTATGTGCGCAACGTCCAGGACTATGAGGGGGAGGAGGACTTTTTCTCGCCGAGAGTGTTCGCCGCGGCGGCTCACTGGCTGCGCCACGAGCGCCCCGAGGGGGCTTGGTATCTGCACATCGACGCCTTTGACCCCCACGAGCCGTTCCATATCCCCGAGCCCTATCGCTCCATGTACACCCAGGACGACTATCGCCGCTACAGCCCCTGGCCGCTCTATGGGCGGGTGGATGGCGGCGCGTCGGCGCTCTCGGATGAGGAGCTGGCCTGGGTGCGCGCTCAATACGCCGGCAAGGTGACCATGGCCGACCGCTGGCTGGGCCGCTTGCTCGATGTCATGGACGAAGAGGATCTGTGGGCGGACACCATGCTGGTGCTCACCACCGATCACGGCCACTATTTCGGCGACCACGGCTGGATCGGCAAGCCCCAGTGCCCGGTGTATGACACGCTGGCCCACATTCCGCTATTCG